>NZ_CBFFRL010000119.1:0-15395 GCF_965644215.1 Phytobacter sp. V69 | reverse complement strand
TTCAGGCAACCGTCTGTGGTGTTTGCAGAGCTAAGATTGGCGGCTTAGCGTTGCACTTCGGAGTTGAATCCGCCAACGACTATATCGGCATTGATAACTACCAGGCCGCATACGACCTGACAACGCAATTGATTAATGATGGTCACCAGCATATTGCTTTTATTGGCGGCCGCCAGCATTCACGTTTGCGCCGCCAGCGTCTTCAGGGATGGAAGGATGCGCATAGCGATGCCAATATTAGCTGGCAGGAGTCCCGCATTATTGAGTGCGCATCCAGTATGACTGCCGGTGCGTCAGCAACAACCCTGATCCTGCAAAACGATAGCGCCATCACCGCGCTGGTATGTTACCAGGATATTGTAGCTTTCGGCGCAATGAACGCCCTGCAATTTGCCGGCAAGAAAGTCGGCTCAGATGTTGCGGTAACCGGGTTTGACGGCCTGAGTGATGCGGAAGGATGGCTACCATCGCTTACGACCGCCGAAGTACAAATTGCAGAACTCACCGACCATATCGTCTCCCGCCTGCTCGAACGCCTGAAAAATCACCAGTTACCCCCGACGACAACGCTGCTTCATTCCCGGATTCACTGGCGCCAATCGACAAAGAGCGCATAAATAACGCCTGTAGGGCACATTACGCTTTCAGACATGTGTGAAAGGCTGTTTTGGCGTTGGCGTTTGGGCTATGCTATGCCGATCTGAAATAACACATCCATTGGCTACACTTTGTAGCTGTATTGAAAACAGGACCACTGGCTGCCATGCAAGAGCAATACCGCCCGGAAGAGATAGAATCCAACGTCCAGCGTCACTGGGAAGAGAAGCGTACCTTC
This sequence comes from Phytobacter sp. V69, assembly GCF_965644215.1. Classification (NCBI taxonomy): domain Bacteria; kingdom Pseudomonadati; phylum Pseudomonadota; class Gammaproteobacteria; order Enterobacterales; family Enterobacteriaceae; genus Phytobacter; species Phytobacter sp. V69. The sequence continues at coordinate 14,560 of NZ_CBFFRL010000119.1, read as the reverse complement.
GAAGTAACTGAAGACGAGAGCAAAGAGAAGTATTATTGCCTGTCGATGCTTCCCTATCCTTCTGGCCGACTACACATGGGCCACGTGCGTAACTACACCATCGGTGATGTGATTTCCCGCTATCAGCGTATGCTGGGCAAAAACGTCCTGCAGCCCATCGGCTGGGATGCATTCGGCCTGCCAGCAGAAGGCGCGGCGGTGAAAAACAACACGGCGCCGGCGCCGTGGACGTATGACAACATCGCGTACATGAAAAACCAGCTCAAAATGCTGGGCTTCGGCTATGACTGGAGCCGCGAGCTGGCGACCTGTACCCCGGAATACTACCGCTGGGAACAGAAGTTCTTCACCGAGCTGTACAAAAAAGGCCTGGTGTACAAGAAAACCTCTGCAGTGAACTGGTGCCCTAACGACCAGACGGTCCTGGCGAACGAACAGGTTATCGACGGCTGCTGCTGGCGCTGCGACACCAAAGTTGAGCGTAAAGAGATCCCGCAGTGGTTTATCAAAATCACCGCTTATGCCGAAGAACTGCTCAACGACCTCGATCATATGGATCAGTGGCCTGACACGGTGAAAACCATGCAGCGCAACTGGATCGGTCGTTCCGAAGGGGTCGAAATCACCTTCAACGTGAACGGTTATGACAAAACACTGACCGTTTACACCACCCGCCCGGACACCTTTATGGGTGCCACTTACCTGGCGGTGGCTGCAGGTCACCCGCTGGCGCAGAAAGCAGCAGCTACCAATGCTGAACTGGCCACCTTTATCGACGAATGCCGTAATACCAAAGTTGCCGAAGCGGACATGGCGACCATGGAGAAAAAAGGCGTCGATACGGGCTTTAAAGCGGTTCACCCGTTAACCGGTGAAGAAATTCCGGTCTGGGCGGCAAACTTCGTGCTGATGGAGTACGGTACCGGCGCAGTAATGGCCGTTCCGGGCCACGACCAGCGCGACTATGAATTTGCCACGAAATATGGCCTGACCATCAAACCGGTCATTCTGGCTGCAGACGGTTCTGAACCCGATCTGTCCGAACAGGCGCTGACCGAAAAAGGCACCCTGTTTAACTCCGGTGAATTTAGCGGCCTGAGCTTTGAAGATGGTTTCAATGCCATTGCCGACAAGCTTGCGTCTCTGGGCGTTGGCGAGCGCAAAATCAATTACCGTCTGCGCGACTGGGGCGTGTCCCGCCAGCGTTACTGGGGCGCACCGATTCCGATGGTGACCCTGGAAGACGGTACCGTCATCCCGACGCCAGAAGATCAGCTGCCGGTGATTCTGCCGGAAGATGTGGTCATGGACGGCATCACCAGCCCAATCAAAGCCGATCCTGAGTGGGCGAAAACCACCGTCAACGGTCAGCCTGCGCTGCGTGAAACCGATACCTTTGACACCTTTATGGAGTCCTCCTGGTACTACGCGCGTTACACCTGCCCGCAATACAACGAAGGCATGCTGGACCCAGAAGCCGCTAACTACTGGCTGCCGGTTGATATCTACATTGGCGGTATCGAACACGCCATCATGCACCTGCTCTACTTCCGCTTCTTCCATAAGCTGATGCGCGACGCGGGCATGGTGAACTCTGACGAGCCAGCAAAACAGCTGCTCTGCCAGGGCATGGTGCTGGCTGATGCCTTCTACTACGTGGGTACCAACGGTGAGCGCAACTGGGTTTCCCCGAAAGAAGCCATCGTTGAGCGCGACGAGAAAGGCCGCATCATCAAGGCGAAAGACGCGGCAGGCCATGAGCTGGTGTATACCGGCATGAGCAAAATGTCCAAGTCGAAAAACAACGGTATCGACCCGCAGGAAATGGTTGAGCGTTACGGTGCAGACACCGTGCGTCTGTTTATGATGTTCGCGTCTCCGGCTGATATGACGCTGGAATGGCAGGAGTCCGGCGTGGAAGGGGCAAACCGCTTCCTGAAACGTGTCTGGAAACTGGCTTACGAACATAAAGCCCTTGGTCCGGTTGTCGCACTGGATGCCAGCGCACTAACCGAAGACCAGAAGGCGCTGCGTCGCGATGTTCACAAAACTATCGCTAAAGTGACCGATGATATTGGTCGTCGTCAGACCTTCAACACCGCGATTGCGGCGATTATGGAACTGATGAACAAACTGGCAAAAGCACCGACCGAAGGCGAACAGGATCGCGCTCTGCTGCAGGAAGCGTTGCTGGCGGTTGTCCGTATGCTTAACCCGTTCACCCCGCATGCCAGCTTTACCTTGTGGAAAGAGCTGGGCGGCGAAGGCGATATCGACAACGCGTCATGGCCGGTTGCTGATGATGCAGCGATGGTTGAAAACACCACGCTGGTCGTTGTACAGGTTAACGGTAAAGTGCGCGGTAAAATCACCGTTGCCGTTGATGCGACCGAAGAACAGGTCCGTGAACGTGCAGGCCAGGAACCTTTGGTCGCAAAATATCTTGATGGCGTTACCCTGCGTAAAGTGATTTACGTTCCGGGCAAACTGCTCAATCTGGTCGTTGGCTAAGCGCGGGAGGAAGCGTGCGACATCTGGCAACATGGTTGTTATCTCTGGCGGTGCTTCTCACCGCCGGGTGCGGCTGGCACTTACGTAATACAACGCAGGTGCCGGGCAATATGAACACAATGATCTTTGATTCCGGGGATCCGAACGGCCCGCTTAGTCGCGCCGTGCGTAATCAGTTGCGTCTGAATGGCGTAGAACTGGTAGAGAAAGGATCATTACGTCAGGATGTACCTTCGCTCCGAATTACTGCCGTATCCATGGCGCGTGATACTGCGTCTATCTTCCAGGATGGACGCACTGCAGAGTATCAAATGGTACTGACGGTTAGCGCCAGCGTGCTGATTCCGGGTCATGACATCTACCCGATCAACACCAAGGTGTACCGCTCGTTCTTTGATAACCCGCAGACAGCGCTGGCGAAAGATGCCGAACAGGACATGATTGTACAGGAAATGTACGACAAAGCGGCGGAACAGCTGATTCGTAAACTGCCAAGCGTACAAGCGGCAGATAACGACAAGAATCCGTCGTCCGCGCGTCCTGCTGCGAAACCGGGTAGCTAATGCTCAAGTTGTATCCGGAACAACTCCGCGCGCAGCTCAATGAAGGGCTGCGCGCGGCATATTTACTGCTGGGTAATGACCCTCTTTTATTGCAGGAAAGCCACGACGCCGTGCGTCAGGCAGCCTTCGCACAAGACTTCACCGAACACCACGCCGTCACCGTTGATGCCAGTACGGACTGGGATGCGATCTACGCTATCTGTCAGGCGCTAAGTTTATTTGCCAGTCGACAGATTCTGTCGTTGCAGTTACCGGAAAATGGCCCTAACGCCGCACTCAACGAGCGTCTCGCCATGCTGGTGAGCCTGTTGCATGACGACCTGATATTGATTGTGCGTGGAAATAAGCTGACCAAAGCGCAGGAAAACGCCGGGTGGTATACCGCGCTGGCTAATCGCAGCGTTTTAATCAGTTGCCAGACGCCGGAGCAGGCTAATCTGCCGCGTTGGGTTGCTGCCCGCGCGAAACAGAACAACCTGCAACTGGATGATGCCGCCAATCAGCTGCTTTGCTATTGCTACGAAGGCAACCTGCTGGCTGCCGCGCAGGCGCTGGAAAGGCTGGCACTGCTGTTCCCGGACGGCAAACTCACTCTCCCACGCGTGGAGCAGGCCGTTAACGATGCCGCACACTTTACGCCCTTCCACTGGGTAGATGCCCTGCTGGCGGGGAAAAGTAAGCGCGCACTTCACATCCTGCACCAGCTCAAACTGGAAGCCAGTGAGCCGATTATCCTGCTGCGCACCATCCAGCGCGAACTGACGCTGCTGGTTACGCTAAAACGGCAATCCGCCCATACGCCACTGCGCTCATTGTTTGATAAACATCGGGTCTGGCAAAATCGGCGCGGCATAACCGGTGACGCGCTACAACGCCTGAGTGGCGATCAGTTGCGCCAGGCCGTACATCTGCTTACGCGCATTGAATTAATCGTGAAACAGGATTTCGGTCAGTCGGTGTGGGCAGAGCTGGAAGGACTTTCTCTGCTACTCTGTCATAAAGCACTGGCAGACGTTTTTATTGATGGTTGATATGAATCAGTTGCAGGCACTTTTTGGCGGTACTTTTGATCCCATTCACTACGGACACCTGAAACCGGTCGAGGCACTGGCAAACCAAATCGGGCTGTCACGCGTCATTGTCATGCCCAATAACGTGCCTCCCCATCGTCCGCAGCCAGAGGCCACGAGCGTACAGCGCAAGGCAATGGTGGAACTGGCCATCAGCGACAAACCGCTGTTTACCCTTGATGAGCGCGAACTGCGCCGTGAAAGTCCCTCGTACACGGCGCTAACCTTGCAGGAATGGCGTGAAGAGCAAGGGCCGACGCGCTCGCTAGCCTTCATTATTGGTCAGGACTCGCTGCTGAGTTTTCCGACATGGCATCATTACGACACTATCCTGAACAACAGCCATCTGATTGTCTGTCGTCGTCCGGGATACCCGCTCGCAATGGAGAACGAGGCCGATCAGCAGTGGCTGGAAGATCATCTGACGCATAACGCAGATGATTTGCACACCCTGCCTGCCGGGAAAATCTATTTAGCGGAAACGCCGTGGTTCAACATTTCCGCCACGCTCATCCGCGAGCGGCTGGAGAAAGGCGAGAATTGCGATGACCTGCTTCCCGCCACGGTACTTGATTACATCAATCAGCACGGCCTCTATCGCTGAGGGCGCTATCCAGCGCCGCAATCAGCCGATCGTTTTCCGATGCACTGCGCACTGCCACACGATAGTAGCGAGCGTCAAGTCCCGGATAGTTCGCACAACTGCGAATCAAAATGTGCTGCTGGAGCAGCGCCTGCTGCAGGTCAATGCCCGCATCACAGCGCAAGAACAGATAGTTTGCCACACCCGGCCACACGGATAACCCCGGCAGGTTTTCCATCGCCTGCCATAAACGTGGGCGTTCAGCATTCAGCCATTCCCACGTTGCTTTTTGATACGCGCTATCCTTTAACACCACCTCACCTGCCAGTGCCGCAAACGCATTGATAGACCAGGGCATTTGCTGCTGGCGCATACGCGCGACGGCCTGCGTATTACTGCTGAGCAAGTACCCCAGGCGCAGGCCAGGGATGGCGTAAAACTTGGTCAGAGAACGCAGCACCCAGATATGCGGATTGTCCGCCAGATGAGGGATAAACCCGTCGCGATCGCAGAGGAAATCCATAAAGGCTTCGTCCAGCACCAGCGTAATGCCGAGCTGTTTACAGCGCGCGGCGATGTCATGCATCAACGAGGCATCAGGTAACAAACCGGTTGGGTTGTTTGGCGTGCAAAGGAACAGGCAGTCAACGCCGCCGGTGAGTGCATCAAGAATGGCCTCGGTTATCTGCCAGCCATCCTCTTCACGCAGCGCATAGTCCACGATGTCACAGCCGGAAAGACGCAGCGCACGGCGATACTCGGCAAATCCAGGCGTGACGAGCATCGCCCTACGTGGAACGAGCCCTTTGACCAGGGCAAAAATGGATTCGGTCTCACCGTTGCCAGCGAGGATCCAATCGGCGGGAACCTGATGATGTGTGGCAAGCGCCTGATGCAATTGCTGATACTCGGGATCCGGGTAACGCTCAGCCACATCAAAATGATTCAGTAGTGCGTTTTTCAATGACGCCGGCATGCCTGCCGGGTTGATATTCACACTGAAATCCAACAAATCCTCTGCTGCAACTCCCACCATAGCAGCGGCCTCACGAATGTTTCCACCGTGCGCGCTGTGAAATAAAGCCATCTTCCTGCTCCAGGCAAAAACGCTATTTTAAACGAAAAGCCGCCAGGAATAAGGGTGTAATGATAAACTTCGTGCAGAAAACCGCACGGGAGAAAACAATGCGACTCTGGTTGATTCGACATGGCGAAACCGAAGCAAACGTTGCCGGGCTCTATAGTGGTCACTCACCTACCCCGCTAACCGCAAAGGGGATTTCACAGGCGCAAACGCTGCATCATCTGTTACGTGAAGTGCCTTTCGACCAGGTGCTTTGTAGCGAACTCGAACGTGCACAGCACACGGCGAGACTGGTGCTGGACGATCGCAACATCGCTCAACACACCACGCCGTTGCTCAACGAGATGTTTTTTGGCGACTGGGAAATGCGCCACCACCGGGACCTCACACGAGAAGATCCGGAAAGCTATGCCGCGTGGTGTAGCGACTGGCAAAACGCGATTCCCACCAATGGTGAGGGATTCCAGGCATTTTCCGCACGCGTACAGGATTTCATTGACCAGATTCCGAACTGGGGCCCGGCCAAAAATCTGCTGGTGGTCAGTCATCAGGGAGTGCTGAGTCTGCTTATCGCCAGTTTGCTTAAAATGCCCGCCTCGTCGTTATGGCATTTTCGCGTCGACCAGGGCACATGGAGCGCGATTGATATTCATGATGATTTTGCCACGTTGCGGGTATTAAACAGCCGCGCGGTGTGGCAAGCAGAAGATTGACAACAGTTTTTTTCACCCGGCACGCCTCTCCCGGCGGTCAGGTCATTGACACGTACGGACAGGCTGCTATTCTCCGCACCGCCAACTGCGGCCCATGCAGAAATTGTTTTACAAAAATGGCGATGCAATATCGCGCATGGGGTGGGATGATAGCCCACTTTTTAAAAGCCGGAGCCGGACATTTGTCCCGACAATGGCCGCAGTTCAGGTATAATGTCAGGCCATTTATTTACACCGTTTTCACGAACACCCCAGGGGGAACACTTGCAGGGTAAAGCACTCCAGGATTTTGTAATCGACAAAATTGATGACCTGAAAGGTCAGGACATCGTCGCACTCGACGTTCACGGCAAATCCAGTATCACCGACTGTATGATAATCTGCACCGGCACCTCCACGCGCCACGTCATGTCCATCGCGGATCATGTGGTTCAGGAATCTCGTGCTGCGGGAATGCTGCCACTGGGTGTGGAAGGCGAAAATGTCGCTGACTGGATCGTCGTAGACCTGGGTGATGTTATCGTCCATGTGATGCAGGAAGAGAGTCGCCGCCTGTATGAACTGGAAAAGCTCTGGGGTTAATGCGTGAAGTTGCAACTGGTAGCCGTCGGCACGAAAATGCCGGACTGGGTACAAACCGGGTTTACTGAATATCTGCGTCGTTTTCCTAAAGATATGCCTTTTGAGCTGGTGGAAATCCCGGCGGGCAAGCGCGGCAAAAACGCAGATATCAAGCGTATTCTCGACAAAGAGGGTGAACTGATGCTTGCTGCGGCAGGTAAAAATCGGATCGTCACCCTTGATATCCCCGGTAAACCCTGGGATACGCCGCAGCTGGCAAATGAGCTGGAACGCTGGAAGCAGGACGGACGTGACGTCAGCCTGCTTATCGGCGGGCCAGAAGGGTTATCCCCCGCCTGCAAAGCTGCGGCAGAACAAAGCTGGTCACTCTCTGCGCTGACGCTTCCTCACCCGCTGGTGCGTGTGCTGGTCGCGGAAAGTTTGTATCGCGCATGGAGCATCACGACCAACCATCCTTATCATCGTGAGTAATGACGACCAGGTAAACTAAGCAGCGGATGAAATTACAGAATTCTTTTCGCGACTATTCGGCTGAGTCTGCGCTGTTTGTGCGCCGGGCCCTTGTCGCTTTTGCAGGGATTTTGCTGCTCACCGGCGTGCTCATCGCCAACCTTTATAATCTGCAAATTGTCCGTCATGCTGACTACCAGACGCGTTCTAACGAGAACCGCATCAAGCTGGTCCCCATTCCGCCAAGCCGCGGCATTATCTACGATCGCAACGGTACGCCGCTGGCGCTGAACCGCACGATCTATCAGATTGAGATGATGCCGGAAAAGGTAGATAACGTCGAGCAGACGCTGAATGCACTGCGTGACGTGGTGGATCTGACGGACGAAGACATTGCGAATTTCAAAAAGGAGCGTTCCCGCTCCCACCGTTTTACCTCGATTCCGGTCAAAGCCAATCTGAATGAAGTGCAGGTGGCGCGCTTTGCCGTAAACCAGTACCGATTCCCCGGTGTGGAAGTCAAAGGCTATAAACGCCGTTACTATCCATTCGGCTCCGCGCTGACGCACGTGATTGGCTACGTATCCAAAATAAACGATAAAGACGTCGAACGACTGGATAAAGAAGGCAAACTGGCTAACTACGCCGCCACGCACGATATCGGCAAGCTCGGTATCGAACGCTATTACGAAGATGTGCTGCACGGCCAGACCGGTTACGAAGAGGTCGAAGTTAACAACCGCGGGCGCGTGATTCGTCAGTTAAAAGAAGTGCCGCCGCAGGCCGGGCATGATATCTACCTGACGCTGGATTTAAAGCTGCAGCAATATATCGAAACCCTGCTGCAGGGCAGCCGTGCAGCCGTCGTCGTGACCGACCCGCGTAATGGCGCCATTCTCGCGCTGGTTTCTATGCCAAGCTACGACCCGAACCTGTTTGTCGACGGCATCTCCAGCAAGGATTACACCTCGCTGCTCAATGATCCGAATACGCCGCTGGTGAACCGCGCCACGCAAGGGGTTTACCCGCCGGCATCGACGGTGAAACCCTATGTTGCTGTCTCAGCGCTGAGCGCCGGGGTAATCACCCGTAACACCACCCTGTTTGACCCAGGCTGGTGGCAGTTACCCGGATCAGAAAAACGCTACCGTGACTGGAAAAAATGGGGCCATGGCCGCCTGAATGTCACCAAATCACTGGAAGAGTCAGCGGATACCTTCTTCTATCAGGTTGCCTATGACATGGGGATCGATCGCCTTGCCGAGTGGCTGACCAAGTTTGGCTACGGCCAGTATACCGGTATCGATTTGTCCGAAGAGCGCTCGGGCAACATGCCAACGCGCGAATGGAAGCTTAAACGCTTTAAGAAACCCTGGTATCAGGGGGACACCATTCCCGTCGGGATTGGCCAAGGCTACTGGACGGCAACGCCTGTACAAATGAACAAAGCGATGATGACGCTGATTAACGACGGCATCGTCAAAGTGCCGCACCTGTTGTTGAGCACGTCGGAAGACGGCAAGCAGGTGCCATGGCAACAGCCAGCGCAAAAACAGGTTGGCGATGTGCACTCCGGCTTCTGGGAAATCGCCAAAGACGGTATGTACGGCGTGGCAAACCGCCCGAACGGTACCGGGCATAAATATTTTGCCGGCGCACCGTACAAAGTCGCGGCGAAATCCGGTACTGCCCAGGTCTTCGGCCTGAAAGCAAACGAGACGTATAACGCGCATCGCATCGCGGAACGTCTGCGTGACCATAAGCTGATGACGGCGTTCGCGCCTTATGATAATCCCCAGGTTGCCGTGGCAATGATTCTGGAAAACGGCGGTGCCGGCCCTGCGGTCGGTACGATTATGCGCCAGATCCTCGACCACATTATGCTTGGCGATAACAACAGTGATTTGCCGTCGGAAAACCCGGCATCAACAGCGGCAGAGGACCAATAATCATGACGGATAATCCGAACAAAAAATCGTTCTGGGATAAAATCCATATCGATCCCGCCTTCTTGCTGATTGTGCTGGGGCTGCTGTTCTATAGCGCGATGGTTATCTGGAGCGCCAGCGGCCAGGATATCGGCATGACGGAGCGTAAAGTCGGCCAAATCGCTATGGGCCTTATCGCGATGGTGGTGCTGGCGCAGGTTCCGCCCCGCGTTTATGAAGGCTGGGCGCCCTATCTTTACGTTGTGTGCGTCATCCTGCTGGTCGCCGTAGACGCCTTCGGGGCGATCTCTAAAGGCGCACAGCGCTGGCTTGATTTGGGCATCGTGCGTTTCCAGCCGTCGGAAATCGCTAAAATCGCCGTACCGCTGATGGTGGCGCGTTTTATCAACCGCGATGTCTGTCCGCCTTCGTTGAAAAACACCGCCATTGCGCTGGTGCTCATTTTCATGCCGACATTGCTGGTTGCTGCACAGCCTGACCTCGGTACCGCCATTCTTATCGCGCTGTCCGGTCTTTTCGTGCTGTTTTTATCCGGCCTGAGCTGGCGTTTAATCTTAGTGGCCGTTCTGCTGATCGCGGCGTTTATTCCCATATTGTGGTTCTTCCTGATGCACGACTATCAGCGCCAGCGCGTGATGATGTTGCTCGATCCGGAAACCGATCCGCTCGGTGCGGGCTATCATATTATTCAGTCTAAAATTGCTATCGGCTCCGGTGGATTACAGGGAAAAGGCTGGCTGCACGGTACCCAGTCACAGCTGGAGTTTTTGCCTGAACGCCACACTGACTTTATCTTTGCCGTACTCGCCGAAGAGCTGGGACTGATTGGTATTTTGATTCTGCTTGGGCTGTATGTGCTGCTGATCATGCGCGGTTTATGGATTGCCGCTCGCGCGCAAACCACCTTTGGCCGGGTCATGGCGGGTGGTTTGATGTTGATTTTATTCGTTTATGTATTCGTAAATATTGGTATGGTGAGTGGTATCTTGCCGGTGGTGGGCGTACCGTTGCCGCTGGTGAGCTACGGGGGCTCGGCCCTGATTGTACTGATGGCGGGGTTTGGTATCGTGATGTCGATCCATACCCACAGGAAGATGTTATCAAAAAGCGTATAAGGGGAGCGCAATGCGTAAGCAATGGCCAGGTGTCTGTATAGCAGCAGTGTTGCTGGCATCATGTTCAAGTGATGATGGTCAGCAAAAGACGATGGTTGCGCCGCCTACTCCGGTGTGCAGCGGGCCGGTCGTTGAAATCAGCGGCGCGGAGCCTCGTTTTGAAACACCGAATCCTTCGGTAAATCAGGATTACGAGCGCGACGGCAAAAGCTACAAAATTGTGCAGAATCCTTCGCAGTTCAGCCAGGCAGGTTTCGCCGCCATTTATGATGCGGAACCCGGCAGCAATTTAACCGCGACGGGAGAAGCGTTCGATCCGTTGCAGCTGACCGCCGCGCATCCGACGCTGCCGATACCGAGTTATGCCCGTATCACTAACCTGGCCAATGGCCGCATGGTAGTGGTCCGCATCAACGATCGCGGGCCTTACGGCAACGATCGCGTGATCTCATTGTCGCGCGCGGCGGCGGATCGCCTGAACACGTCGAACAATACCAAAGTGCGTATCGACCCGATCATTGTGGCGCAGGATGGTTCCATGTCCGGCCCGGGTACTGTGTGTACTACTATCGCCAGGCAAACTTATGCCCTGCCTCCCCGCCCGGATTTGGGTGGCGACGGCAGCATGGGGATGTCGCAACCGGAACCGACCCCCGATAACGTTCGTCTCATCAGCAATTCAACGCTGAAAGGGGACGAAAACACAAAGCCAGTGAGTAGCGGCGGTTTCCTGGGAGCGCCGACGCCGCTGCATGCTGGCGTACTTGAAGGTAGCGACGTCGCTACGCCTGCTACAACAACGCAAACCGCAGCACCAGTGCTCGCCGCTCCGGTAGCAACCACACCGGTAACGCGCACCGCACCCGTGACCGCTCCAGTCACTGCACCGGGTTCTGTGCAAGGCTACGTGGCGACATCAGCAGCACCGGTTGCCGCCAGCGGAAGCTATATGGTGCAGGTTGGCGCAGTGAGCGATCAAACCCGCGCGCAGCAGTATCAGCAGCGTCTTGGTCAGCAGTTTGCTGTACCAGGCCGAGTGGTACAAAACGGTGCCGTGTGGCGTATTCAGCTTGGGCCGTTTAGCAATAAGTCAGACGCCAGCGCATTACAGCAGCGTCTGCAAAATGAAGCGCAGTTGCAGTCCTTTGTGACCAACGCGCAATAACAGATTTGGCATCTGACTTTGTCAGCTAATGTAAACAGCATTAACAAAGTCATGCGGAAAGTCGGATGCCTGTCAGTATAGCTTTTGCTATAGTAAGGCACTTTTTTTAACTCCATCACGGATGTCGTTGTTCAGACCATGAAGACCACTCTCTCCGTTCGTTTCGTACAGCGCCTGGCGCTCACCACGGCACTGACCGCTGCAACCCTCGGCGCTGCCCATGCCGATGACCTCAACATCAAGACCATGATTCCTGGCGCACCGCAGATTGATGCCGAATCCTGGATCCTCATCGATTACAACTCCGGCAAGGTGTTGACAGAACAGAACGCCGACGCACGTCGTGATCCGGCCAGTCTGACGAAAATGATGACCAGCTACGTCATCGGCCAGGCAATGAAAGCGGGCAAATTCAAAGACAGCGATCTGGTCACTATCGGCAATGACGCATGGGCGACCGGTAACCCGGTGTTCCGTGGTTCTTCTCTGATGTTCCTGAAACCAGGCATGCAGGTGCCGGTTTCACAGCTCATTCGTGGTATCAACCTGCAGTCCGGTAACGACGCCTGCGTGGCGATGGCCGATTTCGCTGCCGGAAGCCAGGATGCGTTTGTGGGTCTGATGAACAACTACGTTAACGCGCTGGGTCTGCAAAACTCGCATTTCCAGACCGTACACGGCCTGGATGCAGAAGGTCAGTACAGCTCTGCGCGCGACATGGCCCTGATTGGTCAGGCCCTGATCCGTGATGTGCCGAACGAATACTCTATCTACAAAGAGAAAGAGTTCACCTTTAACGGTATCCGCCAGACAAACCGTAATGGTCTGCTGTGGGACAACAGCCTGAACGTTGACGGGATCAAAACCGGTCACACGGACAAAGCCGGTTACAACCTGGTCGCTTCCGCAACCGAAGGCCAGATGCGTTTGATCTCCGCAGTGATGGGCGGCAGAACCTTCAAAGGCCGTGAAACCGAGAGTAAAAAACTGCTGACATGGGGCTTCCGTTTCTTCGAAACCGTTAGCCCGCTGAAAGCAGGTAAAGAGTTCGCCTCTGAACCGGCCTGGTTCGGCGACAGCGATCGCGCCTCTCTGGGTGTCGATAAAGACGTTTACCTGACCATCCCACGCGGCCGCATGAAAGATCTGAAAGCGAGCTACGTGTTAACCACCAGCGAACTGCATGCCCCGCTGCAGAAAAACCAGGTGGTCGGCACCATTAACTTCCAGTTGGATGGCAAAACGATTGAACAGCGTCCGCTGGTCGTGTTGCAGGAAATCCAGGAAGGCAATTTCTTCGGGAAAATCATCGACTATATCAAGCTGATGTTCCACCACTGGTTCGGCTAAAAAACGAACACTTGAAAGTGTGATTTCCGTCCCCATATACTAAGCATCTCAATAAACTCCTGCCCTTCCGGCAGGAGTTATTATTTTTACGCCGGAGCTGACATGAAAACCAATCTCAAAGAACTGCTTGAATTCCCGACTCCCTTTACTTACAAAGTGATGGGACTGGCGAAACCAGAGCTGGTTGATCTGGTGGTTGAAGTGGTACAGCGCCATGCGCCCGGTGATTACTCTCCGCAGGTAAAACCGAGCAGCAAAGGCAATTACCACTCGGTCTCTATCACCATCAACGCCACGCACATTGAGCAAGTTGAGATTCTGTACGAAGAATTGGGCAACATTGAAATTGTTCGTATGGTGCTGTAATTAAGTCAGGTGTTGCCGGGCCGCTGGTCGGGTAACACCCTCTCTGTGATATACTCCCCTCACCTTTTCCTTTCCCGGAGATGCTGTTTTGTCTCAGGATACAATCCTAATCCGCAATCTTGGCCTGCAGCCCTACGACCCAGTGTCTGAGGCGATGCACGAATTCACCGAAACCCGCGATGACAGCACGCCTGATGAAATCTGGCTGGTTGAACACAACCCGGTATTTACTCAGGGTCAGGCCGGGAAAGCTGAGCATGTCCTTTCCCCGGGTGACATTCCGGTCATTCAGAGCGATCGTGGCGGTCAGGTCACTTTTCATGGCCCGGGTCAGCAGGTCATGTACATATTAATAAACCTCAAGCGCCGCAAACTTGGCGTTCGCGAACTTGTCACCATGATGGAGCAAACTGTCGTCGATACGCTTGCGGAATTGGGTATCGAGGCGCGCGCGCGTCCCGATGCCCCCGGCGTTTATGTGCAGGATAAAAAGATCTGTTCTCTGGGCTTACGTATCCGTAAAGGCTGCTCATTCCACGGCCTGGCGCTGAACATCGCAATGGATCTGACGCCATTTTTACGCATCAATCCCTGTGGCTATGCGGGTATGGAAATGACGCAGGTAAAAGATTTCACGCCTGACGCGAATATGGACAAAATAAGACCTATACTTATTAACCATCTTTTAGCACAGCTAAACAATCCACCACATAAATATACCAGTGCTTAATATATGATGTATAACGGCTTGCTTTTTAAGCAAGTCGTTATTTATTTCCCCCCATTATCCTTTACAACCACAGTTCTATTCTCTATTTTCAAAATACCTGCCTGATCAGGTTAATTCGCAACGCGCAGCACTTTTCTGCTGCGTCGAATTGCGCATAGCCAGATTAAATTTAAGCTTAATGTCCTGCATCATGCTGAAAACCATCCATAATGATGATATGTGAAGAAAAATCAGCTTAAATTACACATCACCATGGCGGATTCAACTCCGAAGTGCAACGCTAAGCCGCCAATCTTAGCTCTGCAAACACCACAGACGGTTGCCTGAAT
>NZ_CBFFRL010000118.1:0-15458 GCF_965644215.1 Phytobacter sp. V69 | reverse complement strand
TAGTCATGATAATAGGGCCTTCTGATTAGAAGGCCCTATTATCAATGATTTTTATCCTCGTGACGACACTATCTAAGACACCATCATACCGTCTTTAAAGATCGGGCGAAAATGAATATGAGAGGGTAGACTTAGGCGGAAAACGGAACGTCGCACAAGGGGAATCCATGAAGTATCAACAAGCTGGACGCATTGCCATATTAAAACGCGTCCTGGGGTGGGTGATCTTTATCCCATCGGTGATTTCGACAATTATTTCAGTACTTAAGTTTATGTACGACCACAGCGAAAAGCAGGCAGGCATCAACGCCGTAATGCTGGATTTCGCCCATGTGATGATTGAGATGATGCGGTTTAACACGCCATTCCTCAATTTTTTCTGGTACAACTCACCGACGCCGGATTTTCATCAACAGCTGAATATCGGTTTCTGGATTATTTTCGTGCTGATCTTCGTTGGCCTGGCACTGCAGGCATCCGGGGCCAGAATGAGTCGTCAGACGCGTTTTCTGCGTGAAAACCTTGAAGACCAACTGATTCTGGAAAAGGCAAAAGGGGCCGAAGGGCTGTCACGCGAACAGATCGAAGCGCGTATCGTTGTGCCACATCACACTATCTTCCTGCAGATTTTCACACTGTATATCCTGCCTGTCATTTGTATTGTCGCCGGCTACTTCTTTTTCTCGCTGCTCGGTTTCCTCTGATCAGTAAGGCCACCCGAAGGTGGCCTTATCGTTTCGTTATGCGGCAAGTACCCGTTCCAGCGCTTTTTGCGCCGTTACCAGATGTTGCCCACCAAACAGAATTGCCCGATTAAAGAGCGTATAGAGCTGGTAAACCGGCTGGCGGTCGAGGAAATCTCCCGGTAGCGGACACACGGACTGGTAGCCATCATAAATTTGCGGCGGCTGGTCCGGGTGTAGTGGCAACATGGCCAGGTCGCACTCTCTGTCGCCCCAGTAGCATGCCGGGTCGTAAATAAAGGGACCGTCCGGGCCGAGCGAGCAGTTTGCTGACCACAAATCGCCGTGCAGCAGGGATGGCTGAGGCTGATGTGACGCCAGGCGCTGCTGGACATGTTCAACAATGGCATCGATGTTGCCAAACTCCAGCCCTTGTTCTGCCGCCAGCTCCAGTTGCCAGCCGATACGTTGCTCGGCAAAGAAGGTTGACCAGCGGCGCTGCCATGTATTGGGCTGCGGCGTTGTCGACAGGTCGTTATCAAAATCGAGACCAAACTGCGGCTGATCGCTCCATTCGTGTAAATGGGCCAGCTGCTGGCCAAGTAAAAACGCGTTATGAGCATCGAGGGGGCGGGCGGGGAGATATTCCATTATCAGAAAGCTGTAGTCGCGGTCACTGCCGACGGCCCAGACTTTCGGTACGCGTACGGTATTGCTGCGAGAGAGCAGCTCAAGCTGGTCAGCCTCTGCGGTGAAGATGGGAAGCAATTCCCGCTCATCGCATTTTACAAACAAATCCTGACCGCCATAACGCAGGTGCCATGCAGCGTGGATTTCTCCACCCGGCAACTCGTCACGCTGTTCGATCTCACCAACGCCTAGTTGTTCGCTTAACAGACGACTAATTGCTTGCCACATGATATGTCTCCCATGTTATCAGCCAGATCATAAGGTTAGCGCACTACTGCTATGAAAAAATTCGAACTAACGCACACCTGCGTACCATAGGGCGCGCAATGGCACTTATTGTTTCGCTTTTTGCCATGCTTCCCAGGTTGTCACGCTAATTTCAGGCTTCGCGCTGACGACGCTGTCGGCCAGGCCACTTGACAGCTCATTGACCTCTTGCTCGCTCAGCGGGCTGATAAGCCCAAAGGTGTTGGTGCCGAGATCGTGGACTTTACCTTCATCGTCAGTGAGCGTGAGCAGAAACCCAGCACGTGTGAATTGATTATTCAGTTCGTTGATTTCCGCCAGGCTCTGCTCGTGAAATTTCACTGTGACCACGTAGCGGGTGATACCGTCGCTGCTCATAATTCACCTCGTTGTTATCCTGAGTTTTTTTTAGCATAGTCGGCGAAGGGAATTTGTCGACTGCCGACAGGGTGGGAAGGCCCTCGCGGTAAGGCGAGGGCGCATTTTTCAGATGTTGCGCAGGTAGTCGTAGATTTTTTGCGTGTTGGTGTGAGAACAAAGTTTCGTGCCCTGATTGATGGTCGCGGCACTGCCGGCAGCAACGCCGAATTTCACCATGTCATCAAGAGATGCGCCTTCGGCCAGTTTCAGCGTCATCGCGCCGACCATACTGTCACCGGCCCCACGGTACTCTGGCTTTTCATCGGTGGCGGCACGACCTGAACGCACTGGTTCGCATCGACCGCCAGCGCGCCTTGCGGCCCAAGCGAAACCACGACGCGCAGCGCTTTGCCCAGACGCACAATCTCTTTTGCCGCGTTCTGCACGTCATCCGGTTGCGTCAGATCCCGGCCAACCAGCGCGCTCAGTTCTTTCTGGTTCGGTTTGACCAGCTCAATATTGCCGATATCAAGCGCGGCGGAAAGCGCATCGCCCGAGCTGTCGATAATGCAGCGAATGCCTTTTTTCTGTGCGGCTTTAACCAGTTGCGTCAGTTTCGCCACATCAATCCCAGGCGGTAAACTGCCGCTGATCACCAGGATAGCCCCGCTCTCAATGGCGAGAACTTTCTCTTCCAGTTGGTGGAATTCATCCGCGGTTAGCGTGGCGCCTGGCATCACAAAGCGGTACTGCTCGCCGCTGGCTTCAACGTGGACATGCAGGTTTTGTCGGGTCCAGTCGTGTGTTTCAACGCATTGGGTGGGGACATTTTCATCGGCAAGCAGCGCCGTCAGATGTTCACCCGTTGCCCCCCCTGCCGGAAAAATCGCCGTGGCTTTTCCGCCCAGATAAGTGATAGCGCGTGCGACATTAATTCCGCCGCCGCCCGGTTCGAAAACCGGTGCGCTACAGCGGAGTTTCCCTTCCGGGTAGATTTGTGGGGTGAGGGTTGCACTATCGAGGGACGGGGCCAGCGTCAGGGTATAAACCGGTACCATAATGATCTCCTTTTACGGTGAGTGTATTAATCCTGGCATCTGATGCTCAGAAGGCAATGTAAATAAATCGATGATTTAGCATATAAATTTTCGATAAGTCGAAGGTAAATTTTTATACACTTCGTGTCTATTTGAGATCTCTCTTATTCAAAAAATGAAATAAGAATTCATTGCTATGTTTATCGGGCCTTTTTATAATTTGTTACCTTTCAATGGACCGTCGGTCGTTGATCCACCTGAAAGTTTCCGGGGCCGTAAAGGTCTCTTTTTTTGTTGTTCGGACTCCTAATAAATGAAGCTTTTTAAGACAGTACCCGTGCTGATTGTTCTCGCGGGAGGCGTGCTTGCGTCGTTGAATGCTGCCGCAGATGACACCGTTTTTACTGTTATGGATGACCCCTCCACCGCGAAGAAACCGTTTGAAGGTAGCGTAAACGGTGGTTACCTGGCCCAGTCTGGCAATACCACAAGTTCTTCTCTGACTGCTGACTCCACCCTGACCTGGTATGGCACATCTACCGCGTGGTCTTTATGGGGTACTGCGAGCAACACCTCTTCTAACGATGAGCGTTCCTCAGAGAAATATTCCGTAGGTGGCCGTAGCCGTTACAACATGACGGATTACGATTACCTGTTTGGCCAGGCAAGCTGGTTGACTGACCGTTACAACGGTTATCACGAGCGCGATGTTCTGACTGCTGGTTACGGTCGTCAGTTCCTCAATGGTCCGGTGCACAGTTTCCGCTTTGAATTCGGTCCCGGTGTTCGTTACGACGAATACACTGACGGGAACACCAAAACTCAAGGCCTGGGCTATGCCTCCGCGACTTATGCCTGGCAGATGACCGACAACGCCAAATTCACGCAGGGTGTGTCCGTGTTTGGTTCGGATGACACCACGCTGAACTCCGAGACTGCGTTGAATGTTGCGATCAACGACCATTTCGGTCTGAAAGTGGCATACAACCTGACCTGGAACTCTCAGCCGCCGTCAACGGCGCCTGAGCATACCGATCGCAGAACGACGGTCACCCTCGGCTACAAGATGTAACCGCACTGGGCCGGGTTCTCCGGCCCTTTATTTTCCCTGTGATTTTGTTTTTGCCAGCGTAATGGCATTACCAATCGCCGCTTTTGCCTGCGGGCTGTTTTTCCAGCACGTTGAGCCGACGAGTGCCGCACCCTGCGCAACAATGTCGTTAACCGATGCTTCACTGAGCTGATTCAGCGAGCTAAATCCCATTTGTTCCAGACGTTCAACCACTTTCGGACCTACGCCTTTGCAGGCGAGCAGGGCAGAGCGTTCTTCTGCGGTAAATGACATGGACATCTCCTTATCGTGATTATCACCTTACTGCGGATATTCAGTATTATTAAGGATTAACAGATGGACGACACACCACGGAAAATAGTGGTCGCCTCATGGGGGAGTGAATGGGTAAGACAAAAGACGCGGAATTATACGAGGAAATGTGCCGGGTGGTCGGGAAGGTGGTACTGGAGATGCGTGATCTGGGCCAGGAGCCGAAACACGTGGTGATTGCCGGGATGGTGCGTACGATGCTGGCGAATCAGCGCGTGCCGCGTACGGAACTCACCAGACAGGCCATGGCAGAGGTTATTCGTGCGCTAGGCTACGAGGCTTCCTGAAATTCATTTTTTGTGAGCCAACAGAGGGACACGGAAAATAGTCAAAGGAACCAATATCAAACAAGAGGTACATTCCCACTTTTTTTAGTGTTACCATCCTCAGACGCAGTGAAAAGTGTGAGCCGTGACGGCCTTCATTGTCGTAACAGATTACGCGCCAATTTAGCGATTGTTGGTTAGATGGCGGCGTAATTTATTTTTTACTAAACAAATATTTACTTCGTATGTGATCTTTCGTGTGGGTCACCACTGCGAATTAAGGATATGAAATGCCTGTAATTACTCTTCCTGATGGCAGTCAACGCCATTTCGATCGTGCTGTGAGTCCGATAGATGTTGCTCTGGACATTGGTCCGGGTCTGGCGAAAGCGACCATTGCGGGTCGTGTGAACGGTGAGTTGGTTGATGCGTCCGATCTGATCGAAAATGACGCCACCCTCTCTATCATCACCGCGAAAGACGAAGACGGTCTGGAAATCATTCGCCACTCCTGTGCGCACCTGTTGGGTCATGCTATCAAGCAGCTGTGGCCGAACACCAAAATGGCGATTGGCCCGGTTATCGACAACGGCTTCTATTATGACGTTGATCTTGACCACACCCTGACCCAGGAAGATATCGACGCGCTCGAAAAACGTATGCACGAGCTCGCTGAAACCAACTATGACGTCATCAAGAAAAAAGTCAGCTGGCACGAAGCGCGTGATACCTTCGTGAAGCGCGGCGAGAGCTATAAAGTCTCAATTCTTGATGAAAACATTGCCCATGATGACAAGCCGGGCTTGTATCATCACCAGGAATACGTCGACATGTGCCGCGGTCCGCACGTGCCGAACATGCGTTTCTGCCATCACTTCAAACTGATGAAAATCGCAGGGGCTTACTGGCGCGGCGACAGCAACAACAAAATGTTGCAGCGTATCTACGGTACCGCGTGGGCAGATAAAAAAGCCCTTAGCGCCTACCTGCAGCGCCTGGAAGAAGCGGCGAAACGCGACCACCGTAAAATCGGTAAACAGCTTGACCTGTACCACATGCAGGAAGAAGCACCGGGAATGGTGTTCTGGCATAACGACGGCTGGACTATCTTCCGTGAACTGGAAACTTTCGTACGCTCCAAACTGAAAGAGTACCAGTATCAGGAAGTAAAAGGCCCGTTCATGATGGACCGTGTGCTGTGGGAAAAAACCGGCCACTGGGACAACTATAAAGATGCGATGTTCACCACCTCTTCTGAGAACCGTGAATACTGCATCAAGCCGATGAACTGCCCGGGCCACGTGCAGATCTTTAACCAGGGTCTGAAATCCTACCGCGATCTGCCGCTGCGTATGGCGGAGTTCGGTAGCTGCCATCGTAACGAGCCGTCAGGCGCACTGCATGGCCTGATGCGTGTTCGCGGCTTTACTCAGGATGATGCGCATATCTTCTGTACCGAAGAGCAGGTTCGTGACGAAGTCAACGCCTGTATCCGACTGGTCTATGATATGTACAGCACCTTTGGCTTCGAGAAAATCGTCGTCAAACTGTCTACGCGTCCGGAAAAACGTATCGGTAGCGATGAGATGTGGGATCGTGCCGAGGCGGATCTGGCCGTTGCGCTGGAAGAAAACAACATCCCGTTTGAATATCAACTGGGTGAGGGCGCATTTTACGGCCCGAAAATTGAATTTACATTATATGACTGCCTCGATCGTGCATGGCAGTGCGGTACTGTGCAGTTGGACTTCTCCCTGCCGCAACGCTTAAACGCCTCGTATGTAGGCGAAAGCAATGAACGTCAGGTCCCGGTGATGATTCACCGTGCAATTCTCGGTTCTCTGGAGCGCTTTATCGGCATCCTGACCGAAGAGTTCGCGGGCTTCTTCCCAACCTGGCTGGCCCCAGTGCAGGTTGTGGTGATGAATATCACTGATTCTCAAGCTGAATATGTCAACGAATTGACCCGTAAATTGCAAAATGCAGGCATTCGTGTAAAAGCGGACTTGAGAAACGAGAAGATTGGCTTTAAAATCCGCGAGCACACTTTACGTCGTGTCCCTTACATGTTGGTCTGTGGTGATAAAGAGGTGGAAGCAGGCTTTGTGGCCGTTCGCACTCGCCGCGGTAAAGACCTGGGCAGCCTGGACGTAAGTGAAGTGATTGAGAAGCTGCAACAAGAGATTCGCAGCCGCAGTCTTCAACAACTGGAGGAATAAGGTATTAAAGGCGGAAAACGAGTTCAAACGGCACGTCCGAATCGTATCAATGGCGAGATTCGCGCCCAGGAAGTTCGCTTAACTGGTCTGGAAGGTGAGCAGCTGGGTATTGTGAGTCTGAGAGAAGCTATCGAAAAAGCTGAAGAAGCTGGAGTAGATTTAGTTGAGATCAGCCCTAACGCCGAACCGCCAGTTTGTCGTATCATGGACTACGGCAAGTTCCTTTATGAAAAGAGTAAGTCTTCTAAGGAACAGAAGAAAAAGCAAAAAGTTATTCAGATTAAGGAAATTAAATTCCGACCTGGCACTGATGATGGCGACTACCAGGTAAAACTCCGCAGCCTGGTTCGCTTTCTGGAAGATGGCGATAAGGCTAAGATCACACTGCGTTTCCGCGGTCGTGAGATGGCCCACCAACAGATTGGTATGGAAGTGCTGACGCGCGTCCGTGACGATCTGAGTGAACTGGCAGTAGTCGAATCCTTCCCTACGAAGATCGAAGGCCGCCAGATGATCATGGTGCTCGCTCCTAAGAAGAAACAGTAGGCCTTCAAGTAGCAATGCCAGTGGAGCCTCAAAGCTTCACTGGTTTTGTTCGCCTGGGTTTCGTTTATTAACAATGCGAAGTGGAAGTTATTAAAATGCCAAAAATTAAGACCGTACGCGGTGCTGCTAAGCGCTTCAAAAAAACCGGTAAAGGTGGTTTTAAGCACAAGCACGCTAACCTGCGTCATATTCTGACCAAAAAAGCTACCAAGCGTAAACGTCACCTGCGTCCGAAAGCCATGGTTTCCAAAGGCGATCTGGGCCTGGTAATCGCGTGCCTGCCGTACGCATAAGTCGTTAACCCTTTTAACTTTTTAATTAGAATAGATACAGGAGAGCACATATGGCTCGCGTAAAACGTGGTGTAGTTGCCCGTGCACGTCACAAGAAAATTTTGAAACAAGCTAAAGGCTACTACGGTGCGCGTTCTCGCGTATACCGCGTTGCCTTCCAGGCTGTTATCAAAGCTGGTCAGTACGCTTATCGTGACCGTCGTCAGAAAAAGCGTCAGTTCCGTCAACTGTGGATTGCGCGTATCAACGCAGCAGCACGTCAGAACGGTATTTCTTACAGCAAATTCATCAACGGCCTGAAAAAAGCCTCTGTTGAAATCGACCGTAAGATCCTGGCTGACATCGCAGTATTCGACAAAGTAGCGTTCTCCGCTCTGGTCGAAAAAGCGAAAGCAGCTCTGGCTTAATAAGTCAGTGAAAGAGGGGGCTTTGCTCCCTCTTTTCGTTTATACCCGTCATTCTTCACATTGCATGTGCGTTGGCTGCGATCATTCCCCCCAGTCACTTACTTAAGTAAGCTCCTGAGGATTCACTCTCTTGCCGCCTTCCTGCAACGCGAATTATTTAGGGTATAACGTTATCAGAAGATTGACTTTTTTCCGGTGAGCCCTTTCAATAGGTAATCCGTTTTTTTACCACACAAGGTAACGCAAGCATGAATGCTGCTATTTTCCGCTTCTTTTTTTACTTTAGCACCTGACTCCGGGAGGCTAGCGCGTGAGAGAAGAAACGGAAAATTAACGCCAAAAGCCTCCAACAGGAGGCTTTTTTTGTGTCTGAATTTTAAGTAAAAAGTCCAACAACAAGGACATAACGAGGAAAATTATGTCACATCTCGCAGAGCTGGTTGCCAGTGCACGGGCAGCCATTAATGATGCCTCAGATGTTGCCACGTTAGATAACGTACGCGTTGAATATCTGGGTAAGAAAGGGCATCTGACCCTTCAGATGACCACCCTGCGTGAGCTGCCGCCAGAAGAGCGCCCGGCTGCGGGGGCGGTTATTAACGAAGCAAAAGAGCAGGTACAGCAGGCGCTGAACGCCCGTAAATCTGACCTGGAAAACGCGGCACTGAACGCCCGTCTGGCCGCCGAAACCATCGACGTTTCTCTGCCTGGTCGTCGTATCGAAAACGGTGGCCTGCACCCGGTTACCCGTACTATTGACCGTATTGAAAGTTTCTTCGGTGAGCTTGGCTTTACTGTCGCTACCGGCCCGGAAATCGAAGATGACTACCATAACTTCGATGCGCTGAATATCCCGGGTCACCACCCGGCACGTGCTGACCACGATACCTTCTGGTTTGATGCCACCCGTCTTCTGCGTACGCAGACCTCTGGTGTACAGATTCGTACCATGAAAAACCAGCAGCCGCCGATTCGTATTATCGCGCCGGGCCGCGTGTACCGTAACGACTACGACCAGACGCATACCCCGATGTTCCACCAGATGGAAGGCCTGATTGTTGATACCAACATCAGCTTTACCAACCTGAAGGGCACGCTGCACGACTTCCTGAACAATTTCTTCGAAGAAGATCTGCAGGTCCGTTTCCGTCCGTCCTACTTCCCGTTCACCGAACCGTCCGCCGAAGTGGACGTGATGGGTAAAAACGGCAAATGGCTGGAAGTGCTGGGCTGCGGCATGGTGCATCCGAACGTTCTGCGTAATGTGGGCATTGATCCGGAAATCTATTCCGGCTTTGCGTTTGGGATGGGGATGGAGCGTCTGACCATGCTGCGTTACGGCGTGACTGACTTGCGTGCATTCTTCGAAAACGATTTGCGTTTCCTCAAACAGTTTAAATAAGGGCAGGACAAACAATGAAATTCAGTGAACTGTGGTTACGCGAGTGGGTTAATCCGGCTGTCGACAGTGAAGCGCTTTCCGATCAAATCACCATGGCAGGCCTGGAAGTTGACGGCGTTGAGCCTGTGGCTGGCGCCTTTAACGGCGTGGTTGTGGGTGAGGTTGTGGAGTGCGGTCAGCACCCGAACGCAGACAAACTGCGTGTAACAAAAGTGAATGTGGGCGGCGAACGCCTGCTGGATATCGTCTGTGGCGCGCCTAACTGCCGCCAGGGCCTGAAAGTTGCTGTTGCTACCATCGGCGCGGTACTGCCGGGTGACTTCAAAATCAAAGCCGCCAAGCTGCGCGGTGAGCCGTCAGAAGGCATGCTGTGCTCTTTCTCTGAGCTGGGTATTTCCGACGACCACAGTGGCATCATCGAACTGCCGCTGGACGCTGCGATTGGCACCGATATTCGCGAATACCTGAAACTCGATGACAACACCATCGAAATCAGCGTTACGCCAAACCGTGCAGACTGCTTAGGGATCATCGGTGTTGCGCGCGATGTCGCCGCTCTGAACAAAGCACCGCTGGTTGAGCCGGAAATCGTGCCGGTTGCTGCCACCATTAACGACACTCTGCCGATTGCCGTTGAGGCCGCAGGTGCGTGCCCGCGCTATCTGGGCCGTGTTGTTAAAGGCATCAACGTCAAAGCGCCGACCCCACTGTGGATGAAAGAGAAGCTGCGTCGTTGCGGCGTGCGCTCCATCGATGCAGTTGTGGACGTGACCAACTATGTTCTGCTGGAACTGGGTCAGCCGATGCATGCGTTCGACCTGGATCGTATCGATGGCGGTATCGTCGTGCGTATGGCGAAAGAGAACGAAACGCTGGTCCTGCTGGACGGTAGCGAAGCCAAACTGGCTACCGACACTCTGGTGATTGCGGACCACAACAAAGCGCTGGCGATGGGCGGCATCTTTGGTGGCGAACACTCTGGCGTGAACGGCGAAACACAAAACGTACTGCTGGAATCCGCGTTCTTTAGTCCACTGTCCATCACTGGTCGCGCGCGTCGCCATGGCCTGCACACTGATGCTTCCCACCGCTATGAGCGTGGTGTGGATCCGGCGCTGCAGTACAAAGCGATTGAACGTGCAACTCGCCTGCTGATTGATATCTGCGGTGGTGAAGCCGGTCCGGTGGTTGATATCACCAGTGAAGCGACGCTGCCAAAACGTGCGACCATCCGTCTGCGCCGCAGCAAGCTGGATCGTCTGATTGGTCATCACGTTGCTGATGAGCTGGTTACCGACATCCTTAAACGCCTGGGCTGCAACGTCACCGAAGGTCAGGATGAGTGGCTGGCCGTTGCGCCGAGCTGGCGTTTCGATATGGAAATCGAAGAAGACCTGGTAGAAGAAGTTGCGCGTCTGTACGGCTACAACAATATCCCGAATGCCCCGGTACAAGCCGGTTTGGTGATGGGTTCACACCGTGAAGCTAACCTGTCGCTCAAGCGCGTGAAAACACTGCTCAATGACAAAGGCTACCAGGAAGTGATCACCTACAGCTTTGTGGATCCGAAAGTACAGCAACTGATCCACCCGGGTGAAGAAGCACTGATCCTGCCAAGCCCGATCTCCAGCGAAATGTCGGCGATGCGCCTGTCGCTGATGACCGGCCTGCTCGGGACTATCGTCTATAACCAAAACCGTCAGCAGAGCCGTGTACGTATCTTCGAAACCGGTCTGCGCTTCGTGCCAGACACGCAGGCACCACTGGGTATTCGTCAGGATCTGATGCTGGCGGGCGCTATCTGCGGTAACCGCTATGAAGAACACTGGGATCTGGCAAAAGGCAGCGTCGATTTCTTCGACCTGAAAGGCGATCTGGAATCCTTACTCGACCTGACCGGCAAACTGTCGACGATTGAGTTCCGCGCAGAAGCGAATCCGGCGTTGCATCCGGGCCAATCCGCAGCGATTTATCTGAAAGATGAATACGTTGGTTTCATTGGTGTTGTGCATCCGGAGCTGGAGCGTAAGCTCGATCTGAATGGTCGTACGCTGGTGTTTGAACTGGAGTGGAACAAGGTCGCAGACCGCGTGGTTCCTCAGGCGCAGGAGATTTCCCGCTTCCCGGCAAACCGTCGCGACATCGCTGTTGTGGTGGACGAAAATGTGGCTGCGGCGGATATTTTGAGCGAATGTAAGAAAGTTGGCGTAAATCAGGTAGTTGGCGTAAACTTATTTGACGTGTACCGCGGTAAGGGCGTTGCGGAGGGGTATAAAAGCCTCGCCATCAGCCTGATCCTTCAGGATACCAGCCGTACACTCGAAGAAGAGGAGATTGCCGCTACCGTCGCCAAATGTGTAGAGGCATTAAAAGAGCGATTCCAGGCATCATTGAGGGATTGAACCTATGGCGCTTACAAAAGCTGAAATGTCCGAATATCTGTTTGATAAGCTTGGGCTTAGCAAGCGAGATGCGAAAGAGCTGGTAGAGCTGTTTTTCGAAGAGATCCGTCGCGCTTTGGAAAACGGTGAGCAGGTAAAACTCTCCGGTTTTGGCAATTTCGATTTGCGTGATAAGAATCAACGTCCGGGACGTAACCCGAAAACGGGCGAGGATATTCCCATTACAGCCCGGCGCGTGGTGACCTTCAGACCCGGCCAGAAGTTAAAAAGCCGCGTCGAAAACGCTTCGCCCAAAGCAGAGTAATCTGGACTAATTAAAAAGGCCGCATTAGCGGCCTTTTTCTTTTCAGCGCCGAATATCGTCTTTAGAATCAACTCACTGAATGACTCATTAACTGAACTGCATGCTGAATTACGCAAAACTCCAACAGCGTCGTAATGGTCAGTGGCTCTGCGGCCTCACACTACTTTTGCTGATCGCACTGTTTATCAGCCTGTGCGCGGGTGACCAGTGGATTGGCCCGTCAAGCTGGTTTGATGCGCGCGGGCAGCTTTTTGTCTGGCAAATCCGGCTTCCCCGCACGTTAGCGGTTTTGCTGGTGGGCGCGGCGCTGGCGTTAAGCGGCGCGATTATGCAGGCGCTGTTTGAAAACCCGCTGGCTGAGCCTGGTCTGTTAGGCGTCTCTAACGGTGCGGGCGTCGGCTTAATTGCCGCTGTGCTGCTAGGGAAGGGCGTATTACCGGGCTGGGCGCTGGGGTTATGCGCTATCGCTGGTGCGCTGGTCATTACGCTCATCCTGCTGCGCTTTGCAAGGCGGCATCTGTCGACCAGTCGTCTGCTGTTAGCGGGCGTCGCGCTAGGGATTATCTGTAGTGCGCTGATGACCTGGGCCATCTATTTTTCCACCTCATTCGACCTGCGCCAGCTCATGTACTGGATGATGGGCGGTTTTGGTGGCGTGGACTGGCGGCAAAGCTGGCTGATGGTCGCGCTGCTGCCGGTGATGGGCTGGACCTGCTTTCAGTCACAGCCACTCAACGTGCTGGTGCTGGGTGAGACATCGGCCCGTCAGCTAGGGCTGCCGCTGTGGTTCTGGCGCAACGTACTGGTAGTGGCGACTGGCTGGATGGTGGGCGTCAGCGTTGCGCTGGCTGGCTCCATTGGCTTTATTGGCCTGGTTATCCCTCATATTCTTCGCCTCTGCGGCCTTACCGACCATCGGGTGCTTCTGCCTGCCTGTGCACTGGCGGGGGCGACGGCGCTATTGTTCGCCGATATTGTGGCCCGCATGGCCCTGAGTGCTGCGGAATTACCCATCGGTGTGGTGACGGCCACCCTAGGAGCACCAGTATTTATCTGGCTCTTGCTAACGGCAAAACGGTAAGACGCCAGAGGGCAGGATGCCCGGTTTCACCTGCTGACAGAAATAACGTAAAAGTGTGTAACAACGACGCGTCAAAACGAGATTGTTTAGCTGATACATCGGTTAACCACTCTTTTTGATCAATAAAAGGTGAAGGATTATCGCGCGTTATCTGGCTATTATTAATGGCCGGGCCGGGCCGGGCCGGGCGAGAGAACCGGGATCCGAATGAACCGACTAAGGGGATGCTATGCACCAGGATATTTTGAATACCGAGATTACAACCATTGATGGCGAACATATCACGCTGGACAAATACCAGGGCAAGGTCGTGCTGGTGGTGAATGTGGCGTCAAAATGTGGTCTGACGACACAGTACGAACAGCTGGAAAACATCCAGAAAGCCTGGGAAAAAGAGGGCTTTACCGTGCTGGGCTTCCCGTGCAACCAATTTGCCGGGCAGGAACCGGGCAGTGAAGAAGAAATCAAAACCTTCTGCAGCACCACCTATGGCGTCACATTCCCGATGGCCGCCAAAATTGATGTAAACGGCGAAAACCGCCATCCGCTGTATAGCAAACTGATTGCTGCCGCGCCGAAAGCCGTCGCGCCGGAAGGTAGCGGATTTTATGAGCGCATGGCCAGTAAAGGCCGTGCGCCGCTCTATCCGGACGACATTCTGTGGAACTTCGAAAAATTCCTGATTGGTCGTGAGGGTCAGGTTGTTCAGCGTTTTTCCCCGGATATGACGCCGGAAGATCCGATCCTGATGGAAGCCATCAAGCTGGCGCTGGCGAAATAATGCCGCTACTGCAACTTCATAACGTTGAGGATGCAGGAAGACTGGGGCCCATTACGGCCCTGGTCGACAAAGCACAAATGCTGCATTTAGTGGGGCCGAATGGTGCCGGGAAAAGTACGCTACTGGCGCGCATCGCCGGGTTAACGCGTGGGAAGGGCAGTGTGCTGCTAAACGCCCGCCCGCTTGATGAGTGGCACGCGCCACAGCTGGCCCGCCATCGGGCATATCTGGCCCAACAGCAGACCCCACCTTTCGCCATGCCCGTTTGGCATTATCTGGCACTGCATCAGCACCATCAGGCCAATGAGAGCGTGGTTGATGAAATTACGCATAAGCTTGGGCTGGAGGATAAGCTGGGGCGCACCGTTAATCAGCTCTCCGGCGGTGAATGGCAGCGGGTGAGGTTGGCCGCGGTGATTGCGCAAATTCATCCGGCGGCAAACATGGATGGACAACTGCTGATATTGGATGAGCCGATGAACAGCCTTGATGTTGCCCAGCAGACCGCGTTGGATAGCCTGCTAAGCGAGCTGGTGGCAGCCGGTATTACCGTTCTGATGAGCAGCCATGACCTCAACCATACGCTACGTCGCGCACATCAGGTTTGGTTGCTACACCAGGGGAAATTGATTGCCAGCGGACCGCGTGAGGACGTGTTAACACCGCAAAATCTGGCATCGGCATACGGCATGCCATTCCGTCGCCTCGACCTTGCTGGTCACAGGATGCTCATTCCCGAGGTATAGCGGCAAACGAAACTTGCAAGAATTGCAATTCACACGCTAAATTATTCCAGCATAAAGAAAATAGAGGTTTTGCTGGATGCGCATCTGGTTTCTTCTGGCGGCATTAATTCTCGCAGGGTGCAGCAGTCATCGCGCGCCGCCGCCCAACTCACGCCTTTCTGACTCCATTACCGTGATTGCGGGACTGAACGATCAACTGCGCGACTGGCGTGGGACGCCGTATCGTTACGGAGGGATGAGTCGCAACGGTGTTGATTGTTCAGCGTTTGTGATGATGACCTTCCGCGATAAATTCAACCTCGCACTTCCCCGCGACACGCGTGAACAGGCTGAGGTGGGTACCAGGATCGATAAAGACGATCTGCTGCCGGGCGATCTGGTGTTTTTTAAAACCGGCTCCGGCGATAACGGTCTGCACGTAGGCATTTACGATACCGACAATGCGTTCATTCATGCCTCGACCAGCCAGGGTGTAGTGCGTTCCTCGTTAAACAATGTCTACTGGCGGAAAAATTTCTGGCAGGCGCGTCGTATCTAGGCTGTGTCCCTTAATCACCTGAGTTATAGTAACTGTCTTTTTCAACAACATATTGAACTATGGCTCGCTACGA
>NZ_CBFFRL010000117.1:0-15504 GCF_965644215.1 Phytobacter sp. V69 | reverse complement strand
CGGCCTCATTTCTCGCTGCCGTCCAGATCAGATGCATCGCTCTCTGGGCTAAAATCTTGTGACGACACTATCTAAAAAGACGCACGCTTTTTATCGCAAACGGTTGGCAATTGCCACATCAACCGTTAACCTGATAGCGGACCTCCCTTCTGTCACCATAATGGAACCTCGTCATGTTTGAGAATATTACCGCTGCCCCTGCTGACCCTATTCTGGGTTTGGCCGATCTGTTTCGCGCCGATGAACGTCCTGGCAAAATCAACCTTGGTATTGGCGTCTATAAAGACGAAACCGGGAAAACACCGGTACTGACCAGCGTTAAAAAAGCGGAGCAGTATCTGCTGGAAAACGAGAACACAAAAAATTACCTCGGCATCGACGGTATTCCTGAGTTTGGTCGTTGCACCCAGGAACTGCTGTTCGGTAAAGGCAGCGCGATTATTAATGACAAACGTGCGCGCACTGCGCAGACCCCGGGCGGTACGGGTGGCCTGCGTGTGGCAGCTGATTTTCTGGCGAAAAATACCTCAGCAAAACGTATTTGGGTAAGTAATCCAAGCTGGCCAAACCATAAAGGCGTGTTTAACTCCGCCGGCCTCGAAGTATGCGATTACACCTACTATGACGCGCAAAACCATGCGCTTGATTTCGACGGTATGGCTGCCAGCCTGGACGCCGCACAAGCGGGTGACATTGTTCTGTTCCACGGCTGCTGCCATAACCCAACCGGTATCGATCCAACGCTCGAGCAGTGGGAAACGCTGGCGAAATTATCCATTGAGAAAGGCTGGCTGCCGCTGTTTGATTTCGCCTATCAGGGTTTTGCCCGCGGTCTGGAAGAAGATGCAAAAGGTCTGCGCGCGTTTGCCGCACTGCATAAAGAATTGATCATCGCCAGCTCCTTCTCGAAAAACTTCGGTCTGTACAATGAACGTGTCGGTGCCTGTACGCTGATAGCTGCAGACCAGGAGACGGTTGACCGTGCATTCAGCCAGATGAAATCGACCATTCGTGCTAACTACTCTAACCCGCCGGCTCATGGTGCATCCGTGGTAGCAACGATTCTGAGTAACGATGCGCTGCGCGCCATCTGGGAACAAGAGCTGACCGACATGCGTCAGCGCATTCAGCGTATGCGTTTGCTGTTTGTGAATACGCTGCAGGAAAAAGGGGCAAATCGCGATTTCAGCTTTATTACTCGCCAGAACGGGATGTTCTCATTCAGCGGCCTGACCAAAGAGCAGGTGCTGCGTCTGCGCGAAGAGTTCGCTATCTATGCGGTTGCATCAGGGCGTATTAACGTTGCGGGCATGACACCGGATAACATGTCGCCGCTGTGTGAAGCCATCGTCGCAGTGCTTTAAACGACAGTCGAAATAAAAAAGGTCGCATTTGCGACCTTTTTTTTACCAGACTGGCAGTTCATCCTGCAGGAAAGGGTTATGCAACCGCTCATTGCCCAGCGTGGACATCGGGCCGTGACCAGGAATAAAGGTCACATCATCCCCCAGCGGCAAAAGTTTATTTTTGATAGCTTCAATCAGCTGCCCGTGATTGCCTTTCGGGAAATCACTGCGCCCCACGCCACCTTTAAAGATAACGTCGCCGGACACCAGCAGACGGGATTGCGCATCAAAGAAAACCACATGCCCTGGGGTATGTCCCGGACAATGCAACACATCCAGTCTCACATTACCCACGCTGACCGTATCGCCCTCGTTTAACCAACGATCCGGTACCAGCGGCTGGCAGTCATCCAGACCAAACATACGACTCTGGGCGGGTAGCCCTTGCAGCCAGAACTCATCTTCTTTTTCCGGGCCAATCACTGGCACGCCATAGTGCTGCGCCAGCTTGGCTGCTGCGCCAACATGATCAAGATGACCATGCGTAAGCAGTATTTGCGTTAACGTCACGCCGGAGGCTTCAACTTCCTGTTTGATGCGATCAGCATCGCCACCGGGATCCACTATTGCTGCCAGCCGGGTTTGCTCACACCAGACTAACGAGCAGTTCTGGGAGAAGGCGGTAACCGGAATAATACGATAGTTCATACTGCTCCTGTCTGTTTTAACTGAGTTTTACCAGTGCCGTAGCGGCCCGGTATCAATATGCACAAAGTTGCTGCTGGGGTAATATCCTACACCACCTGCGCGCAGAGATAACGCAGCTTTGCGAATATTGCTCAGAGAAATCCCTTCAATGTGAAAATCCATTGCCTGTCCTTTCGTGTGATAGCTTTTTTTCGCTACACCCGAACTGTGGGCCCGGAGTTCGTTATTCGTGTCGACAGAACGGTATCCCGAAACCAGTTGCACCGGTTTGCTCGTTCCTAACAAACCTTGCAGGCGGTAAAGTTGATCAAACAGTTGCGGATCGATGGTTTTAATTTTATTCGCGCGATAGTCACGGAAAAAATGGTTGAGCTTTGCTAATTCATCCTGAATATAGCCCCGGCCATCGAAAAACTGCGCCTTAATTGTTTCTCCAGTATGGAGATTATTCAGCGTTAAAATACGCGGACGTGGGGTGGAAAGGGTTGCAAATGCTTGTTGAGGTAAGATGGCTGCACCAAGGGCAATACCACCGAACGCCAACAATTTGCGGCGATTAGCGTCAAATTTGTCCATGATAATCAGGTCTGCAAAAGAAAAAAGTGAACATAATTTATGCACTTTTATTGCGCACGAAAGGCACCTTACCGGGCAAAAACGTCTGCGTCAAGGTAGCCAAACCCCAGCAAAGACGGGCCTTGCAGCAGTTCTGGCCCGTTTTCGCTAAATATTACGACAACATCATTTTCCGAACTGCTTCATTTACCTGATTAATTGTTCAGCTTTTGCCAGAATTTGTGCGCCAGATCGCGCCGTCAGATCATAATTGTAAATATCTGTACGATATTGTGTGCGCCCATCTTCACCAACAAATGCGGTCAAATAATAAAGATTCACCGGAATATTTTGACGGATATTAACGTAACGGGTATCTCCTTGTTTTAAGGCATCGGAAATCCGCGTATCGTTCCATCCCGCATCCTGTAATAACATATTGGCAAGCTCAGAGGCTTTATTCACCCTCACACAGCCTGAGCTCAAGGCTCGCGCGTCTTTCTGGAAAAGATTATGGTTGGGCGTGTCATGCAGATAAATAGCGTCAGAACTCGGCATATTGAACTTATAGCGGCCCAGTGAATTCTGCGCCCCCGGCGCCTGCTGGAAGCGGAACGGCAGATTGGATGGCGTGATGGTCGCCCAGTCCACCATCATCGGGTCAATCGCCTCTTTGCTGTTCCAGCCGCGCATCACGGTATAGCCATGCCGTTCCAGATAGCCTGGGTCGTTCCAGACTTTCGGCAGAATGTCTTTACGTGCCAGCGTTGGTGGGACATTCCACGGCGGGTTAACCACCACGTTGTTTAACGCGCTGCTCATCATTGGCGTTTTGCGATCCGGGCGCCCAACAATCACACGGGAAGCCAGCACCTGACTGCCGTTCAGATAATAAACCAGCGAATATTCCGGGATGTTAACCATAATCCCCGTGGAGAGTTTACCCGGCAGCAAACGCAGACGCTGAATGTTAAGCGCCAGAACGCCTGCCCGTTGAGCGGGTGTTACATTCAGCCAGTCGCGGGTCGACTGCCCTATCACACCGTCCGCATGCAGCCCTTGAGCGGCCTGGAAACGTTTTACCGCAGCAACGAGCTGGCGATCGTAATCACTGCTCACAGACCCCATCGGTTTTGATTTTTTACTCAACTGTCCTGACGTCGGTGCAGCCGTATCTACCGCAATGACGGATGGACTGACAACGGCGTGCGTTGCGTCATCACCCGGCAGCGCAATTTTCGGTGCATCATCCATCATGCCACTGCGCTGCAGGATCTCGCGCAGTGCAGCCACATCTTTACTCTTTTGTCCTGGGCGCAGTGAGACGGTGCTCGTCAGCTGTGGCCATGGCATATTGTCCGCCACCAGAGTGAGTAAGGACTGGTGCATCGCGGCATACTGCGGGTGATGAGGCGCAAGGCTTACGATAAACTGCGCCAGATCGCCTTTATCCAGCGCCGATTGCCACTGGTTGATAACCGACAGAGGCGGTGTTTCCAGGGTGTAAGGTTTGCTGCTGTAGAGCCAGAGGTTGCCTTTCACCGGAATACCCGCCACGAAATGCAGATACCCCATCATGGCATCCGATAACACGAGGTCGCGCATCATTCCGGAGACACTCGGGTCGGTCAGCAGCTCAACCCAGGTCGTGAATTGCGGCTGAAAACCCGCAATGGCCACTTCGGCAAGCTGCTGCTGGAAAGCCTGGACCGCATCGCGATTATCCCAAAGCGGCTTCATATCACGCGCGGCATATAACGCAGAAAGGGAGTCCATGTAGACCGGCGTCCAGTTAGCAGGCAACAGCGCCTGCAACGCGACGCGCGCATTGGCCGGCGCATCCGGTGTCGGATAAGGCCGCAGGCCAGCCATCATGGCAGTGGCAGGTGACTGCTCCAGCGGCTGCGATAACACGGTAGGCTGATCGCCAATCGTCGCGGAACTGTCAACCGGTACAACCTCAGGCTCATCGGCCTGGGCACTAAACAGCGGAGCAAATGCGAATGCCAGACACAAACTTAATGCGGACATCCGACGACCATACGATTTCTTAAGCAACATCCCTTGCCCCTTGTTTCTTCATCACACGCAAAACGCTCTTTCTATCAGTATATGAAGACAAAAAAGCATTTGCCTTAGCAAATGTAAAGAAGTTTAAGGAAGAGTCGTCCCCAACGGTGTGGTTTCAGAAAAGAAAAAGGGCGACATTTCTGTCGCCCTCGTTTTTAGTTGAACCACTATGAGGCGTCTGCCGTACCGGGCAATGTCTCCGGTAGCTGAGCCGCGAAGCCGCGCAGACCAACAACATGGACATGTTCGTGATTCTGGAAGACTTTACGCACCAGTTTATAGGTGGTGCCTTTTTCCGGACTGATATTCTCCGGCGCTGCAATAATCAGTTGCATTTCAAGGCGTTCACAGAGTTCGAACAGTGTCGCAATAGAGCGAGCATCCAGACGCGCCGCTTCGTCGAGGAACAGCAGACGGCACGGCGAAATGTCTTTACCGCGCAGACGTCGCGCCTCGTCTTCCCAGCTCTGAACCACCATCACCAGAATAGACATCCCGGTGCCGATGGCCTCACCGGTCGACAGCGCCCCGGATTCCGCACGCAGCCAGCCATCCGAGCCACGATTGACCTCCACTTCCATCTCCAGATAGTTGCGGTAATCAAGCAGCTCTTCACCAATGGTTTGTGGCGTACGCTGGCCAAGATCGATTTGCGGATTCAGGCGCTGGTACAGTTTCGCCAGCGCTTCTGAGAAGGTCAGGCGGTTGCTGTTAAACAGATCCTGATGCTGCTCATGCTGCTCGGACAGCACCGTCAACAACGTGGCATGGCTTTCCCGCACGTTAACATTCAAACGTACGCTGTGGACCTGACCGAAGGAGACGCTTTGCAGCCCCTGGTTAAGCTGACGAATACGGTTCTGCTCACGCTGGATGGTTTTACGAATGATATTCGCCACACTGCGGGAGCTGATCGCCAGTTTCTGCTCGCGGGAGGTCAGTTCTTCCGTCAGACGACTGAGTTCAATCTCCATCTGCTCAATCGCTTCCACCGGGTCATCCGTGCGAATGATATCCTGACGGATGCGTTCGCGCAGATGCTGGTAAACCGCAACAAAGAACTGAATCTTACGTTCCGGACGTTTCGGATCTTCCGACATTCGCAGCACATCACGCAGATGTTCGTTGTCCGCCACGGCCGGACGCAATGCACCCAATGCCTTATCCGACATGGAACGCAGCTCGTCAGCGGAAAGATAGGCCAGCTCACGACGATGCAAGCGACGTTCAACGCCGTTCTCTTTCACCATCCGCATCACCGCGCACCAGCCCGCTTTCGCAGTAACGACCTGCTCACGCATCTCGTGATAGTCGCGTTCCAGGCGACGTAGCGCGCGGGTCAGGTTATCCATTTCCGCTTCACACAAGGTCAGCGCTTTTTCCAGCTGATTGCGACGAGCACGGTTGCCGGAGAGCTGAGTATGCAGCTCGTCACGACGGAT
The DNA here is from genome assembly GCF_965644215.1 of Phytobacter sp. V69. NCBI lineage: Bacteria > Pseudomonadati > Pseudomonadota > Gammaproteobacteria > Enterobacterales > Enterobacteriaceae > Phytobacter > Phytobacter sp. V69. The sequence goes on along the minus strand of NZ_CBFFRL010000117.1, from coordinate 9,383 downwards.
ACGCGCGCGCTCCTCTGCGCCGCTGTCGGCGCGAACACCGATCTCCTGCAGCTCTTTTTGCAGATCGTTAAGCAGTTCTTTCTTGGTATCAAACGAGCTTTTCAGCGACGCCAGCACCTGGTTGTACTGGCTAAGCTGGGCCGCATGGCTACGCAGAGCTTCACGCGTACGGCTACGTTCACGTTCTGCCTGCTCAAGCCGTTGACGCAGCTTCTCATTGAGATCGTTATTTCCGCTGAGCATTTCCGCGGAATCGGAGTAGCTAAAGTGCGCCCGACGCTGTACAACTTCGGTCAGTGCAAACGCCTGCTGGCGAGCGTCACGCTGCACTTGCTGCGAGCGCGCATAATCTTCTTTAAGCTGTTCAAACTGTTCCGGGTCACTTTGCAGCACGGAGACAACCGGCTCAAGTTTCGCCAGATGGTTGCCAAACTGCTGAATGAATCGCGCCGCTTCCTGCGCTTCGTCCAGACGCTCCTGAATTTCGTCAACGCGATCGGCCAGCGTCTCATCCGCCAGCAAACTCAGGCGCGGCAACAGGCGGTTAAGCTGGGCAACGCCCTCTTTAGCCTGTTCAAACTGCATGCGGTTTTGCTGGTTATCGTTCTCATGGTTGCTCAGCGCACGTTCCAGTTCGCCGCGACGGCTACTGAGCGTGCGCATTTCAGCTTCCGGGTCAGCGTCAAACGCGACGGCCAGATGACTCCCGATGAAACGGCTAAAGGCCTGATGCAGGCGCTGCGTTTTCTGCACATCAAACGACAATGTCGCAAAACGCTCGGCAAGCTCTTCACGTTCGGCGTGGAGCCCTTCGATACGGCTTTCACGTGCAGCACGGCCAAACAGCGGCACCGACGGGAAACGGGAGTAGCGCCACTGGCGATCGGCAATTTTAACCACCACCGCTTTTTCCAGCTCATCGACGCTAAATACACTGTCATCAAAGGATTGCGGATCCCCTTCAATCAGATAGAGGTCTTCCGGGCAATCGTCCAGCCCTTCGAGCTGCTCTGAAATCCGGGAGAGGTCCGGAACAACGATCGCGTGACGTGATGGACCATACAGCGCGGAGAAGTACGGCGCATCTTCAAGGCTGACATCATCGTAAATTTCTGAGAGCAGTACGCCACCAAAGCGCTCTGCCAGCGCATTCAGGCGACCGTCTTCGGCACCGCCCGGCTGGCTCAGACGTTCAATTTCTTCGTCCACCGCACGCTTACGCGCACCAACTTCATCACGCTCAACGATAGCTTCACGTTCACGTTCCAGCAGTTGCTGCAGGTATTCCGTTACGTCTTGCCCGGATTCAAACTGTTCGCCGCTCTGCTCGCACAATTGGGTGAGACTGCTTTGCGCTGCCAGCCAAATTGGTGCGCGCTGAGTTAACGTCTGAATGCGTGCCTGTAGCTGTTCCAGTTCCTGGCGCAGCGCCAGACGCTGCTCACCTGCCATTGCCACATTCTCGGAAAGCGCGGCAATTTGCGCCTCCAGCTCATGATGAAGAGATTCGAGCTCATCAGCGTCATACTGTTTATTCTGCCGTTTGCAGAATTCCGCCAGCATACGTTCAGCATCCTGCTGTTCGCGCAGACGTTGTTCAAGTTCGTTCAGCCGAGCGCGCAGCGACGGTGCCTGTTCCGCCAGATGACGCTGGTTTACCCCTTCACGTAATAGATCGCGGGCAACATCCCAGGCTTCATTACGGGCCAACGGACCATTGATGGCCACAACCAACTGATAAGCGTGTTCGAACTGGCTGTGCGCGGTTTGCGCCACGCTCATACGCTGATCGAGAGACAGGAGTTTTTCCGTGGCTTCCAGCTCTTTCGCCTGGAAGGTTTCCAGCCACTCGTCAGCCGTTTCCGCCGTCAGGTCAGGGAGCTGGCAAAGCTCTTTCGCCCGCTGCAGTGCCTGCAACGCCTGGGTGTATTGAATGGCGCGGGTTTGCTGCACATCCAGAGCCTGCTGGTAGTCCGCAAGCTGGTTTTTCAGCTCATCCACTTCCAGCTCGGCAGCCTCGGCGCGCGCTTCGTTCTCTTCCTGATGATCGGTGGCTTCAGCCACCACTTCATTTTGTTCTTCGAGGCGGATTTGCAGTTCGTCTAAATCCGACTCATAACGCTCAATTTTTTCCTGCTGACGCAGCGCGGTCTGCACCAGATTCAGGTGATCGCTGGCGGCCTGATAGTCAGCCTCCAGGTCCCCTTCTGAACCGACATGCTCTGCCAGTTCACGCGCCATATCGACATGCTTGTACTGCTCAGCCGCCAGTTTTTGCCGTGAGCTGAACAGCTCGCGACGGAATGTCAGCGCCTGATCCAGATGAATGCGTCGCTCGTTGGCATGGCGCATATAATCCGCCGCCACATAGTTAGTCGCTTCGCTGATCAAATGTTTGAACAGGTCGCGGTCCGACTGGGTCACGCGAATCGCTTCCAGCGTCATACGATTTTCACGCAGCGCCGCTTCCATGTCCTGGAAAGCCTTACGCACACCGCTGTTTTCCGGCAACAGATAGTCGCGCAGAGAACGGGTAATTGCACTGGAGATACCGCCGTACAGCGACGCTTCAATCAGACGATAGAATTTACTACGGTCAGAGGCCGAACGCAGACGACGCGCCACGATGCCCAAATCGAACATCAGGGAGTGGTAATCGGTGATGGAGTTGAACTGCTTAAACTGCACCCCTTCCATCGCGTCCAGCTTATCCTTCACTTCCTGCAGCGGCAGCACACGCGCCTGGCGATCGTTAAGTGTTTCCGTCAGCAGTTGTGTCGGTTGAATCGCAGTAGGCAGACCCTGAATGGCAAACGGTTTAATATCGACTTTACGATCGCGACCAGCGACCTGCTGCAGGCGCACCCCCACCAGCACACGCTGATGGCGAGAGTTAATCACATCGAGAACGGAGTAGCAGACCCCGGCTTTCAGCTTACCGTGCAGACCCTTATCACGTGAGCCGGATGTCGCGCCCGCCTCGGTGGTGTTACGGAAATGCAGCAGCGTTAAGTCCGGAATAAGCGCGGTGACGAACGCCGCCATGGTGGTCGATTTACCGGCACCGTTCCCCCCGGACAGGGTAGTCACCAGTTCGTCCAGGTCAAAGGTACGGGCAAAGAAGCCGTTCCAGTTAATCAGCGTCAGTGAGCGAAATTTACCGCGATCAATCATTATTCTTCCTCTCCACTATCCGGCTGATTGTTTTCATGCTCATCATTGAGCTGCAGGTGATTTTCAACGGGCATGGCTTCACCGTCGCGGATCAAACGCCGCTGCGCTTCGCGAGCATCGTCGCCGGACCGCACGTCCGCACCGAAGCGGAACACCGATTCGGTGATGCGAAATTTGCTGCTGTCATTGCCCATAAACCAAATCATGCCAAGACGACGCAGGCGGTTCAGGGAGGAGCGCACTTTTTCCTGTAATTTTTGGCGATCCAAATCGGAACCGGTTGAACGGTTGTTCACCAGCTTCAACAGCTTGGCTTCATCGGCCAGCGTCAGCAGCTCGTCATACAGTTCTTGCTGGGTGAAGATGCCTTCGTTTGCCAGACGTTCCGGGCTGAGATAGAGGTAACAAAGGATTTTACCGACCATCATATCCAGCTCGGACAACACGGAGCGCGGGATCAGCGTCGTTGAGCGAGGACGCAGGTAGAAAAAACCTTCCGGCGCACGGATCAGCTCAACGTTGTAGCGTCCGTAAAATTCTTCCAGAAACTCCTGGAAATCCATTAAGAAGGCGTGATTATCCAGCTCATCAAGACCGATATGGCGGCCAGAGCGCAGCGCACTGTCGAGCGCCGGAAAGAGTGGGTTAGCCAGCGCCTGGGCCAATTTGACTGGCATCACTTGTTCAATATTTGTCAATGACATGCGCCTGTACCTTGGCTCCGTAATCATTAATCGGCTGCCATTTTGCTGGCAGGCCGGTGAAATCTGCTTGCGCTACGCCGAGGCGTACCGCCTGATCAATGACGATCCGCGCGATATCAAAATGCCGCGCGCGCGGGTAACGTGCCAGATACTCGCGCACAACCAACCCAAGATCCAGTGGCGCTTGTCTGGTTTTGTATATCGCGAGTTGTTCTTCGATCATGGCCGCAAGTTGTTCGCGGATTTCTTTGAATTCTTCATACTCCAGGTCCGGCGGTAACTCACCAGTAACCTCAGCATCGCTCAACGCAATCTCTTCATCGCGCATATCCAACATCCTGTCGGCGTTGGCATAGGTTAATGCCCAGGGCGAATCGAAGTAGGTTTGCACCGACTGGCGTAAACGCTGGGCAAATACGCGGTTTTTATCCATATCGATGGCGGTACGAATAAACTTATGCACGTGGCGGTCATAGCCGATCCACAGGTCGATCGCCTGCTGTCCCCAGCTAACGATGCGGTCCAGTTTGCTTTGCAAATCAAAGACCAGCCTGTCGACAAACTCCAGATCGTTATGCGCCAGCGTCGCATCCTGGATGCGTAACAGGTTCGCCTGCAGCTTATCGCCCGCCGCTTCCAGTGTATCCTGTAATTCACGCAGCGTACCGGAGGTTTCAGAAAGCAACATCTCACAGCTCGAGATGGCCGCGCGCCAGTCTTTATTCAGTAGCTGAGCGATATCGTCTTTAACCAGCTGCTGCTGTTCATCCATCACCCGCTGGGTGAGATCGATGCTATCGAAAATTTCTGCCACCGAGTATTTCAACGGCGCATAGACATTACGATGCCAGTGGAACTCGTCGCCACCTTCATCTGCGGCATCCGCAGCGCGTTTCAGTTCCCCTGCCACGATAGATAACTGCATGGACAGGCGCAGCGTGGAAAACTCACGCTGGCGAATATAGTAATCGGTGATGCCAATCCCGAGCGGCGTCAGACGATAGATAGCATTGCCATCAGCCAGTTCGCTGGTAAAGCGATTTAACAGACGCTGACGCACCATATCGTTAATGGCGTTGTTCGCGCGCTGAGCAATGGTTTCGCCGCTTTGCTCAAATGCTTCGCTGACATGGCGAAATGCATCAACGAGCTCTCCCTCGCTCATTTCGCCATCCAGGCGTTCACCGTTCAGCGTGGCTACCGCCAGCAAAAACGACAGTCTGTCTACCGGAAGCGTGATAGAGAAATCGTTTTTCCTGGCCCAGGCAACCAGTTCGGGAACTGTCTGGGAAAATTCACTCATCGTTCATCCTTTCATCTCTCTGCGGCTTGAGCGCGGTCACGTGAATATAACGCCCCAGGCTGATATACGGCTCCTGACGACAATATTGCGTTTCAAGTTCGAGCAAGGAGTCAAAACAGTCACGTTGCTGATGTTTTTCACGTAAATAGTCGTGAAAAATCCGAACGCCCGTTTTCCCGGTGATCTGCCAACCAATCGTATTCAGCCAGCCATAGACCTCATCCGGATGTCGCGGATAATCCGGAGACAGTGTGCGCTTTTTCTTTTTAGGCATACCTGCCATCACGTAGTCGAAATTCCCTGCCACCATATTGTGCATCAACAGGCCGTTAGCATTGTAGAACATCAAAGACAACGCACCACCCGGCTTTAAAACCGACCACAACGTACGCAGGACCGCCACCGGTTCGGCGACCCATTCGAGCACAGCATGGAACAATATCAGATCGACGGGCGATTCCAAATGCCGCTCGATGTCCTGAGCGGCGCATTGTACAAAATGCATGTTACCGCTCACACCTTTCTCTTCTGCCGCCACCCTGGCGCGCGCAATCATTTCCTGCGAAACATCACACAGCGTCACATGATGACCACGTTCTGCCATGCGAATCGCGGTTTGCCCTTCGCCGCCACCAGCATCCAGAACCCGAAGCGCGCGTTCGCCCATTCCGGCAAGCACAGTATCCAAATCCTGCCAGAGGATCGCCTGGCGCAGCTGGCCTTTGGTCGTGCCATAGATATTGCGGGAGAATTTTTCCGCGATGTCGTCGAAATTACGATCCTGCATGGCCGCTCCACGATCCTGACAAAACCGCTATTTTGTCACAGCCGTGCGGAGAATGAACCCATCTGGTGTAAGATCCACGCAAAACGCCTGCTGTATGGTTAAAAAGGAGACGGACGCGTGCTTTTTACGCTCAAGAAATACATTGGCGGCCTGATGCTGCCTCTGCCTGCGTTGCTGATATTGATTGCAATCGGGCTGTTACTCGTCTGGTTTAGTCGCTGGCAGAAGACAGGTAAAGGCATTATTACCGCAAGCTGGCTGATTCTTCTGCTGCTTAGCCTGCAGCCTGTCGCGGATAAAATGCTCAAACCCATCGAAGACAGCTATCCCACCTGGCGCGGTGGAGAGAAGGTTAACTATATCGTGATTCTGGGCGGCGGCTACACCTGGGATGACGCATGGGCACCCAGCTCAAACCTTATCAATAATAGTCTGCCTCGTCTGAACGAAGGCATTCGCCTGTGGCATCAAAACCCAGGGTCGAAATTGATCTTTACCGGCGCGGCGGCGAAAACGAATCCAGTCAGTACGGCAGAAGCCGGGGCCAGAGTCGCCGAGAGCCTGGGCATACCGCGCAGCGATATCATCACCCTGGATTCGCCGAAAGATACCGAAGAGGAAGCGGCTGCGGTCAAACAGGCGATAGGCGACGCACCGTTTTTACTGGTCACATCCGCATCCCATATGCCCCGGGCTATTATTTTCTTCCGTCATGCCGGCCTGCATCCCCTGCCCGCTCCCGCGAATCAACTGGCTATCGTTTCCCCACTCAATCCGTGGGAACGTGCCATCCCTTCCCCGGTCTGGCTGATGCACAGCGACCGGGTAGGTTATGAAACGCTTGGGCGAGTCTGGCAATGGTTGAAAGGTGATTCAGGTGAGCCAGGGCAGGAGTGATTTCGACGCCAAATCAAAGCTGCTGCGATTGAACCGACCGGTATTCACCAGGTTCGCCACTTCATCCCACAGCAGATAGAGCCAGCGCCGCCACATGAAGGACTCCGCAACGGGCGCGCGCTGCAAATAGTGCCAGAATAATCCTTCGGCCAACGGACTATCCGCCAGGCGGAACAGTTCATACTCCCGCGGCGCCCACAGCATAATGCCCGGCCCGACCATCGCCAGCAGTTGGTCACTTCGGGCATCTTTCAACATGCTACGCAGGTTGAAATTGCCATGCACCAGCACGCAGTTGTCGTTAAAACCGTCAAACAGCGACGGCAGACATTCCCGGGTACGGAACAGGATACGCTTATCCTGCATGGTGAGTCCCGTATTGTGGTACTGATTCAGCGTCGTCCACAGCACTTCTATCCGCTGACGGTACCAGGAGGGCCAGATATTCTCTTGCGTACTGTCCACAGTCCCCACACAGCCGCGGCTGTCCTGCCTGTGCCAGGACAGTAAACCTTCCACAATTTGGTCTTTCAAATGCTCCCAGCGTTCGGGGGTTCGCGCTGGCGCTTCCACCGGTACACCGCGCAGGCGTTCAATGAGCAGGACATCCGGCCCAGGATGTTCTTCATGGGTCATCACGCCATACACGACTGGCATGCGTACCGTGCCACTGCGTGCCAGCATTGAGATTTTCCACGCCAGCTGGCGCGCAAGCCCGGGGGTCGAAAAACTCCTCGCCATTAATGGCATCGGATTCCCCTGGCTGTCATACAGGGACCACAACGCAGTGTCAGGCCTTTCGCTGACACATTCCATGCGGCTCAGCTTTTCACCCAGCAGGTGGCTCAATTCAGCACGCAGTTGTTCCATATCAGATTGCCCTCATGAAGACTACTGCTTTTATAATGAGCGCCTGATGCCGGGATGTCACCCTGATGAGATCAAATCAATACGAGAATTTGCGGGAAAAACGCAAATCCCCTCAGGATGAGGGGATTGAACGGGGAAAATTAACGCATTTCAGCGCGAACACGCTCGAGGTCTTCCGCCGTATCGACGCCCGTACCTGGGACTTCCGTTGCCACGGCAACGTGAATTTTTTCGCCGTACCACAGCACGCGCAGCTGCTCGAGCATTTCGATATTTTCCAGCGGGCTGGCATCCCAGTTAACATAACGGCGAATGAAGCCAGCGCGATAACCATAAATACCGATATGGCGCAAGAATGTATCGCCAATAGTTTCGCGAGAGACGGCAAAGCGATCGCGATCCCACGGGATAGTTGCACGAGAGAAATAGAGTGCATAGCCATGTGCGTCGGTCACCACTTTCACCGCATTCGGGTTAAACGCTTCTTCCGCGCTATGAATCGGCACTGCCAGCGTGGCCATACCAACATCACGTGCGGCCAGGTTTTCAGCCACCTGGCGAATAATGGCCGATGGGATCATCGGTTCATCACCCTGCACATTAACGATCACCGTGTCATCGCTAAGACCGCATTTTTCGATGACTTCAGCCAGGCGTTCAGTCCCGGATTGATGATCGACACGGGTCATACAGACTTCACCACCCGCCGCTTCTACCGCACGCGCAACATCAGCATGGTCGGTCGCAACAATAATACGCGCCGCTCCTGACTCACGCGCACGTTCCAGCACATGCACCACCATCGGTTTACCATTGATATCAACCAGTGGTTTCCCCGGTAAACGAGTGGACGCATAACGCGCTGGAATGATGACAACAAAACTCATGGTCGATTCTCTTCTTCTGTTAATGAGCGGGCTTCGTTTTCCAGCAGTACCGGAATGCCCTCGCGCACGGGATAAGCAAGGCTATCCACTTTGCAGATCAGTTCTTGTTTATCCTGGCTGTAATACAGTTTGCCGTTACAAACGGGACAGGCGATGATTTCCAGTAACCGATGATCCATGTTTCCTCCTGATGGACCTAAAACGTGATCCGTAAATCTTAACATATTCATTTGTCAGGCCGCGTCTATTTCCAGCCCCTGACGATGCTCATCAAAAAGCCCTTGCGGAAGATGTCCGAAGGTAATGCGTTGTGCACCTTGCCAGCGGGCAAAATCACCAATTGCGGTTATGAGCCCATTTTCGAGGGTGCGGCCCGGTTTTACACCGGTTTCCAGATAGAGCGCGATGACTTCCAGCACCGACTCTTTGCGATGCATTTTGGCATCCATTCGCCCGACCAGACGACCACGATGCAACAGCGGCAGTACAAAATATCCGTACTGACGTTTTGGCGCGGGGGTATAGCACTCCAGTCGATAGCTAAAATCAAACAATTGTTCTGCCCGCTTACGATCCCACACCACCGGGTCAAAGGGGGAAAGCACAGCGCTATGGGTGGCGGTGAGTTTTCCGGCAGCAGCCAGTTCAAGCTGCGGCAACATATCCGTATGCAACCAGGCAGGACCTAGATAGTGTCGTCACAAGATTTTAGCCCAGAGAGCGATGCATCTGATCTGGACGGCAGCGAGAAATGAGGCCGT
>NZ_CBFFRL010000116.1:0-15699 GCF_965644215.1 Phytobacter sp. V69 | reverse complement strand
CTGAACTTATGCGGGACGCCAGTCGGCTTTTTCCATGAAAAACCATTGCGGTGAAGCCACTTGTTCATTCCCGGAATGGAGTAAGACACACCGAAACGCTCCCTGACAAGGGCAACAATACTGGCTGTACTCTCGTGTACCTCAGCGGTCAGCAAACAGATTAATTCTGCTGACTGCGCAGAACTGAGGTGCTCCTGAGAGCCACCATTTTCAGAGTTAAGCTTGCCCTCATCAATATAATCCGCGATATGGCGCAGAACGGTTGTCTCATGGATAAGCTGGGACTGCGCAATCATGGCCGTTGACCAGCCCTGAGCAGAAAGAAGCACGCAGCGAATCCTGTCGCAGACACGGCGGTCACGACTATGTCGGTGCTGAGCCTCAAGGGCAACAATCTGTTCAGGTGAAAGTCTGATGTTCATGGTCTGAGCATGATCCCCTGACAGCATGAAATCAAGCAGTTTCAATGATCACGGGTATATGTGACCTGGAATAACCTTATGGCATAAAAAAACGGCTCCTTTGCAGGAACCGTTTTTATCTGCAAGCGAATGCACATGCATTCGCCAGAACAACTTATTTCTTAATTTGCGCGTGCATTTCCTGCACGGAGGTCACTTTTTCTTTGGCATCGGCATTCAGCGCCATGGCCGTCGCAAAACCACCGTTCAGTGTGGTGTCATAATGCACTTTGTACTGCAGCGCGCTGCGGCGAATCAGCTTGGAGTCTTCAATCGCCTGACGACCTGCGGTGGTGTTGATGATGTAGGTGTATTCGCCATTCTTGATACGGTCCTGAATGTGCGGACGCCCTTCATGCACCTTGTTCACCAGACGCGGGTTGATGCCTGCTTCACCCAGCACAATCGCGGTACCGTGAGTAGCATCCAGCTCGAAACCGAACTTGAGCAGCTTCGCCGCCAGATCCACCACGCGCTCTTTGTCGCCTTCGCGGACAGAGAGCAGCGCACGGCCCTGTTTCTTCATCGTCGAGTTGCTGCCCAGCTGTGCTTTAGCAAACGCTTCGGCGAAGGTACGGCCCACACCCATCACTTCCCCGGTAGAGCGCATTTCTGGCCCTAACAGCGGGTCAACGCCCGGGAATTTGTTGAACGGCAGCACCACTTCTTTCACCGAGTAGTACGGCGGGATGATTTCTTTGGTCACACCCTGCTGAGCCAGCGTCTGGCCAACCATCACGCGCGCTGCCACTTTCGCCAGCGCCACGCCGGTGGCTTTGGAGACGAACGGTACGGTACGCGCTGCGCGCGGGTTGACTTCAATCAGGTAGACTTCGTTATCTTTCACCGCAAACTGGACGTTCATTAGACCGCGAACCTGCAGTTCGAAGGCCAGTTTCTGCACCTGCTGGCGCATCACATCCTGAATTTCCTGGCTCAGCGTGTAGGCTGGCAGGGAACAGGCGGAGTCACCGGAGTGCACGCCAGCCTGCTCGATGTGCTCCATGATGCCGCCAATCAGCACCATTTCGCCGTCGCAGATAGCGTCCACGTCCACTTCTACCGCGTCGTCGAGGAAGCGGTCGAGCAGCACTGGCGCATCGTTGGAGACGCTGACCGCAGTCTGGAAGTAGCGGCGCAGGTCAGCTTCGTCATAGACGATTTCCATCGCACGGCCGCCCAGAACGTAGGACGGACGCACCACCAGCGGGTAGCCAATCTCTTTCGCCTTCTCAACGGCCATCTCAATCGCGGTTACGGTGGCGTTCGCCGGTTGTTTCAGTTTCAGACGGTCAACCGCCTGCTGGAAACGCTCACGGTCTTCGGCGCGGTCAATCGCATCCGGGCTGGTACCAATAACCGGCACGCCTGCGGCTTCCAGCGCACGCGCCAGTTTCAGAGGGGTCTGGCCGCCGTACTGCACGATAACGCCTTTCGGCTTCTCGATGCGCACGATTTCCAGCACGTCTTCCAGGGTTACCGGCTCGAAGTACAGACGGTCGGAAGTGTCGTAATCGGTCGAGACGGTTTCCGGGTTACAGTTGACCATGATGGTCTCGTAACCGTCTTCGCGCAGCGCCAGAGAAGCGTGTACGCAGCAGTAGTCAAATTCGATACCCTGACCGATACGGTTCGGACCACCGCCCAGTACCATGATTTTATCGCGGTCCTGGTTCGGGTTCGCTTCACACTCTTCTTCATACGTGGAGTACATGTAAGCAGTGTCAGTGGCGAATTCTGCCGCACAGGTGTCCACACGTTTGTAGACCGGGTGCAGGTTGTACTGGTCACGCAGCTTGCGAACTTCCGTTTCGCGTACGCCGGCCAGTTTAGCCAGACGCGCATCGGCAAAGCCTTTACGCTTGAGCATACGCAGGAAGTCAGCGTCGAGGCCGTTAATGCCCACTTCGGCGACTTTCTCTTCCAGACGCACCAGCTCTTCAATCTGCACCAGGAACCAGCGGTCGATGTTGGTCAGGTTGAATACACCGTCAACGGACAGGCCCGCACGGAAGGCATCGGCGATGTACCAGATACGCTCTGCGCCTGCGTCTTTCAGCTCGCGGCGAATTTTGGTCAGTGCTTCCGGGTCTTCCAGGCTCACTTTCGGGTCAAAACCGGTCGCGCCCACTTCCAGGCCACGCAGCGCTTTCTGCAGGGATTCCTGCTGGGTGCGGCCAATCGCCATCACTTCACCGACAGATTTCATCTGGGTGGTCAGGCGGTCGTTGGCCCCGGCAAATTTTTCGAAGTTGAAGCGCGGGATCTTGGTCACAACGTAGTCAATGGACGGCTCGAAGGATGCCGGAGTACGCCCACCGGTGATGTCGTTCATCAGCTCGTCGAGGGTGTAACCCACCGCCAGTTTCGCCGCCACTTTGGCAATTGGGAAGCCGGTCGCTTTAGACGCCAGCGCCGAGGAGCGTGAAACACGCGGGTTCATTTCGATAACAATCAGACGACCGTTTTTCGGGTTAACCGAGAACTGAACGTTAGAACCGCCGGTTTCCACGCCGATTTCACGCAGTACCGCCATCGAGGCGTTACGCATGATTTGATACTCTTTATCGGTCAGCGTCTGGGCTGGTGCAACGGTGATGGAGTCACCGGTGTGGATGCCCATGGCGTCGAAGTTTTCGATGGAGCAGACGATGATGCAGTTGTCGTTCTTATCGCGAACCACTTCCATCTCGTACTCTTTCCAGCCAATCAGCGACTCATCAATCAGCAGCTCTTTGGTTGGGGAAAGATCCAGACCACGTTCACAAATCTCTTCAAACTCTTCACGGTTGTACGCGATACCGCCACCCGTACCGCCCATAGTGAAGCTCGGTCGAATGATGCACGGATAGCCCACGTCAGCCGCAACGGCCAGCGCTTCTTCCATGTTATGTGCGATACCGGAACGCGCGGTTTCCAGACCGATTTTTTTCATGGCCACGTCGAAACGACGGCGGTCTTCTGCTTTATCAATCGCGTCTGCGGTGGCACCAATCATGGTGACGCCGAACTCGGCCAGTACGCCCTGGCGTTCCAGCTCCAGCGCACAGTTCAGCGCAGTCTGGCCACCCATGGTCGGCAGAACGGCATCCGGACGCTCTTTTTCGATGATTTTGCGTACCACTTCCCAATGGATCGGCTCAATATAGGTCGCATCCGCCATTTCCGGGTCGGTCATGATCGTCGCCGGGTTGGAGTTCACCAGAATGACGCGGTAACCCTCTTCACGCAGCGCTTTACACGCCTGCGCACCGGAGTAGTCGAACTCACAGGCCTGGCCGATAACAATCGGACCTGCGCCAAGGATCAGGATACTTTTTATGTCTGTACGTTTTGGCATGACTCTTCTTCGCTCCTGATTATTTCGCAGACTGACGGTATTGCTCAATTAACTCGATGAAATGGTCGAACAGCGGCGCCGCATCGTGCGGGCCTGGGCTCGCCTCAGGGTGGCCCTGGAAGCTGAATGCCGGTTTGTCCGTGCGATGAATCCCTTGCAGGGTGCCATCAAACAGTGACTTGTGGGTCACGCGCAGGTTGGCAGGCATGGAGGCTTCATCAACCGCAAAACCGTGGTTCTGTGCGGTAATCATCACCGTGTTGTTATCGATATCTTTAACCGGGTGGTTGCCGCCGTGGTGGCCGAACTTCATCTTCACGGTTTTTGCACCACTTGCCAGCGCCAGCAACTGATGGCCGAGACAGATACCGAATACCGGAACGTCGGTTTCAAGGAATTTCTCAATCGCATCGATGGCGTAATCGCACGGTGCCGGGTCGCCAGGGCCGTTAGAGAGGAAGATACCGTCCGGATTCATTTTCAGGACGTCTTCTGCGGAGGTTTTCGCCGGGACCACCTTCAGGCGGCAGCCGCGGTCAACCAGCATACGCAGGATGTTACGTTTCGCGCCGAAATCGTAGGCCACCACGTGCAGCGGCAGCTCATCTTCTTTTTTCGCTTCCGGCAGTTCACCTTTCAGAGTCCAGCTCCCCTGCGTCCAGCTGTACGGCTCGGCAGTGGTCACTTCTTTTGCCAGATCCATACCGTTCAGGCCTGGGAAGTTTTTCGCTTTTTCCTGTGCCAGTGCGGCATCCAGGTTATCCCCGGCGATGATGCAGCCGTTCTGCGCGCCTTTTTCACGCAGCAGACGCGTCAACTTGCGTGTATCGATATCGGCAATCGCCACGATGTTATGGCGTTTCAGATATGAAGAGAGATCTTCGGTATTGCGGTAGTTGCTGGCAATCAGCGGCAGGTCGCGAATGACCAGGCCTTGCGCATGTACTTGAGAGGATTCTTCATCAGCGGCGTTGGTGCCGACATTACCAATATGGGGATAAGTAAGAGTGACGATTTGGCGGGAATAGGAAGGATCAGTGAGGATTTCTTGATAACCGGTCATTGAAGTATTGAAAACGACTTCCCCAACCGCCGAACCTGTTGCCCCTATGGCCCGACCGTAAAACTGGGTTCCGTCTTCCAGAACCAATAGCGCTGACTTAATCAAAACACCCTCCAGAGAATATTCACTCACTTTATTTGCATATTAATTCAAATATAGGCCTTGAATCAATGCAAATCTGCGTAGCCGCGAATTTTTTGCAAACGGCGGCATTCTGGAGACATGAAGGGTAAAAGTCAACTTATAGCGCATATTTTTCATATCTTTTTGCGCCCCAGGTAAGAATAGCATGATTTAAAGGGTAAAAAGATCGCATTAACTGGCCAAGGAAAACGCTTGCGTCACCATAAAACTGATTTTCTCGAACCCGGCTCAGTAAAAAGTGGACCAAATGGTCAAAATTTACATTTTGGCAACTGAAATGGCGATGAAGATTGAGGATAACAAGGAAATATACGAATAAAAAAGATGAAACAGATAAAATAAAAGGGCAATAAATTATTGCCCTATGCAATCAACACATTACGACTGCAACAACCACATCACGATGGGTAATAACTTTTACAAATTGTTCAGATCCAGCACATCTCGCATATCAAAAAGGCCGGTATCTTTATTTTTCAACCACAAAGCGGAACGAATAGCACCATTGGCGAAAGTCATTCGGCTTGATGCTTTATGGCTGATTTCAACGCGTTCGCCAATATCGGCGAACATCGCCGTATGTTCGCCGACAATGTCGCCCGCACGGACGGTAGCAAAGCCAATTGTGCCAGGAATACGCTCGCCGGTATGACCTTCACGTGCATAAACCGCACAATCCTTTAAATCTTTATTCAGTGCATGGGCGATAGACTCTCCCATCGCCAGCGCAGTGCCTGACGGCGCATCTACTTTGTAACGGTGATGTGCTTCGATGATCTCAATATCGGTGTAATCACCCATCACCTTCGCCGCTTTTTCCAGCAGCTTAAGCATCACGTTCACGCCGACGCTGAAATTCGCCGCGAAGACAATGGCAATCTCTTGTGAAGCGTCGCGGATTGCCGCTTTGCCCACGTCGTCAAAACCGGTTGTACCGATAACCATCCCTTTACGGTGCTGGCGACAAAACGCCAGGTGTACCAGGGTCCCTTCCGGACGGGTAAAATCGATCAGTACATCAAAATCGTCCTTTACCGCCTGCAAATCGCTGCTTACGGTAACGCCTGTTTTACCCACGCCTGCGAGCTCTCCTGCATCGCTACCCAGCAGGGAAGAACCTTCTCGCTCCAGCGCTGCGCCAAGCGCGACGCCGTCCATCTGCAGGGTTGCCTGAATTAACTGGCGCCCCATACGCCCACCGGCACCCGCGATGGCTACGCGGATTTGTGCATCATGCATAGTTGTACTCTTTTGTTAATGAAATGCTGAAAATCGTTCTCAGATTAACCAGCCCACGTCGGGGCTACCAGCCGAAAACACCGATAATTAGAATTAAATGATAAACAGAGGAAAATATCAGTAAAAGACATGAGTTCGCATGTTGCGATTTGACCAGCAAAAGCCGCAGAAGACGCTGAGTATCGAGACTCTAAGAAGATTTTCCGCTGCGGCGGTGCGTTATCACCTCGTATATTGCTGAGCAATAACTCACCGCACGTCAGCGAACCGTCAGCTTTCGTCCACCGTATAGCTGACAACCAGCTGTCCTTTTTTCATTTTGACACCAGTAAGCGTGATTTTCCCGATATCACGCAGCGAGCAGACATGGGTACCGCCACAGCCATAGGCGGGCAATTCGCCAAAGCGAACCTGCCGCTTCCCTTCGGAAAATTCGATGTGTCGCGGCAGATTTTCATCTATCCATGCGCTGATTGTTGCCGCCAGCATCTCCGCGGTGATACTCCCGTTACCGTTAAATGTGATGCGCCCTTCCCCAGGCCAGTGATGGGCTTTAACCGGTTGCCAGCCGAAGGTTTCACCCGCTGTACCGATCAGATGCCCCGCTGAATGCCAGCGCGCATGCAGCCGGCGTAATTCACCGTCGACGCTGAGCGTGACCGGGCCAGGCGCGATCGGCCTGGCGGTGCGATGCCATACGGTCTCGCCATCGGCAAAAACTCGCTGCACGGACACGCCGCCAATGGTGCCGCCGTCAGAAGGCTGCCCGCCGCCCTGCGGATGAAAGAGCGTGACGTCCAGCTCAATCACAAAGCCGTCCTCTCCATCGGGAATGCATTGCACGACGTTGGCCTGGCCGTGGGTCTGATCACAGGTGTAGTAATCTCGTCTTGTCATTTTCTTCCTCCTGATTGCACGACCAGTATATTATTTTCACTGAACACGATAATCCGTCACTCACTCAACGAACCTTTGTCTGGCAGACACAAATGAATACGTCCCTGCTTCCCGATCTCGCCACCTTTGTTCTGATTGTCGATCAGGGCAGCTTCTCTGGCGCTGCACGTATTGCCGGCGCGACACCATCGGCAATGAGCCGCTGTGTTTCCCGCCTTGAAAAGGCGCTGGGCAATAAATTATTGCACCGCACAACGCGAAAACTTCGGCTGACTGAGTCCGGGCGAAGCGTGTACGAACACACGCAAACCATGCTGGAGGCGGCAAGGCTTGCGATGAACTCCGGCAGTAGCGTGCAGAATATTGCGCAAGGCACCCTGACGCTCAGCGTGCCCAAAGCCGTGGGGCGTTTTGTCATTCACCCGCTGATGAGCGAGTTTCTCCACCGTTATCCGCAGGTCGATGTGCGCCTGCGCCTGGAAGACCGCTATATGGATTTGATTGATGACGGCGTCGACCTGGCGCTGCGCATTACCAACTCGCCCTCCCCCGGCCTGCACGGTAAACCGCTGATGCCGATTAGCCATCTGATTTGCGCCACGCCGGAATATCTGCGCCAGCACGGCACCCCCGGGAAGCCGGAAGATTTACGCCAGCATAGCTGCATCAGCCTTGGCGAAACGCCTGCGGATTCGCGCTGGAAATTTCGTAAGCACGGGAAAAGCGAAACCATTCAGACCCATGGGCGCTATGCCGCAAACCATACGGGCGTGCGCCTCGATGCGGTGCTAAACCATTTGGGGATTGGCAGTCTGCCGCTTTTTACCGCCAGAGAGGTCCTGGCGCGGGGCGAGATAGTCCAGGTCTTGCCAGAGTGGGAATTTATCAGCTCTTATTCCGGCCAGCTCTGGCTGCTGTGGTCGTCAGGAAAACATATGCCCGCCAGAATGCGGGCAATGATTGATTATTTAAGCGAGAAAATGCCTTCGGCTCCGCTTACGGTGCCTTACTGAGGACCTCAGCCCCCCATGCACGAAACGCATCAACATCAATACCCAGCGCCACCTGTGCATTAGCCGGTTTGCCAAAGCGACCGTCAATGTCCACCACCGTTGTGCCTGCCGTGTAAGTGCCCTGGGTTTCCACCGCTACAAAGCAGGGTTTGAGGGTAAAAATCTCCGGGCGCACCAGCCAGGCAATGGCGCAGAGATCATGCATTCGCAGCCCGGTCGCCATGCTGCCACTGCGGTAATGGCTAAACAGAGCATGCAGCATTTTGCCGGTCTGGTTTCCCGCAGGCAGCGTTGCCAGATAATCCGGGGCGAGCGTGGCATAGTTAGTCACATCCAGCCCGCACATCACAATCTCCAGACCACTTTCGAAGACGCGCGCGGCCGCCTCCGGGTCGATGGCGATATTGAATTCGGCATTCGGCGTGAAGTTACCGCGCCCGGCAGAACCGCCCATCATCACCAGACGACGAATGTTGAACTGGCACTCCGGGTAGTGGGAGAGCAACAGGGCAATGTTGGTCAACGGGCCAATTGCCACCAGCGTGACCGGTTCCGGCGATGCCATCAGCACATCGCGGATCGCCTGAAACGCGGGCTTTGCCAGCGGCTGACGCTGATGTTCCACAAAATCATAGCCTTCCATGCCGGACTCACCGTGGACGCTGGCCGCATCGCGCAGTGGGCGCAGCAACGGTGTTGCCGCTCCCTGTGCTACCGGGATATTAGCGTTCCAGAAGTGCAGCAATTGCAGGGCGTTACGGGTGGTTTTTTCCAGCGAGACATTGCCGGCTACCGTGGAAATCAGTTTCAGATCCAGCTCGGGGGCAAAGAGCGCAGCGGCGATGGCGGCGGCGTCGTCAATACCGGGATCGGTGTCGAGAATAATCGGCAGTCGCATAAATCCTCCATAAAAAATGCCAGGCATTAAGCCTGGCATCTTCTCATAAATCAGAGGCGAAAAAGTTATTCAACTTCTCGAACATCGACCCGCAGTTCTTTCGGCACTTCGAAGACGATGTTTTCTTCACGACCTTCCAGCGGAATAGCTTCTCCGCCGCCCAGTTCCTGCAGACGGGAGATAACGTTTTGCACCAGCACGTCTGGAGCCGACGCCCCGGCCGTTACGCCAACGCAGCGAATATCCCGCACCCACTCTTCCTTGATATCAGAAGCATCATCAATCAGGTAAGCCGATTTCCCCATCCGCTGGGCCAGTTCGGCCAGACGGTTGGAGTTCGATGAGTTCTTCGAGCCGACCACCAGCACCACTTCCGCCTGTTCCGCCAGTGCTCGCACGGCTTCCTGACGGTTGGTCGTGGCGTAGCAAATATCATCTTTACGCGGCCCGACAATTTTCGGGAAACGGTCGCGCAGCGCATCAATCACATCAGAGGTGTCGTCCACGGAGAGCGTCGTCTGCGTCATGAAGGACAGTTTGCTCATGTCTTTGATATCGAGCGTTTGTACGTCTTCCGGCGATTCCACCAGGTACATTCCCCCTTTCGGGTTGCTGTACTGGCCCATGGTGCCTTCGACTTCCGGATGACCGGCATGGCCGATCAGGATGGCCTCTTCACCACGACGACTGGCGCGCGCGACTTCCATATGCACTTTTGTCACCAGCGGGCAGGTGGCATCAAACACGGTCAGGTCGCGGCTTTTCGCTTCGTTGCGTACCGCCTGTGAAACACCGTGCGCAGAGAAAATCAGGATTGCGCCATCCGGCACTTCGCTGATTTGCTCGATAAAAATAGCCCCGCGTTCCCGCAGGCTATCCACCACGTAGCGGTTGTGTACGACTTCGTGACGGACGTAAATGGGCGCGCCGTAAATGGCCAGCGCGTTTTCAACAATGCTGATAGCGCGGTCGACACCCGCACAAAAACCGCGTGGGTTAGCCAACAGGATCTGCATGCATCCCCTCCAGTGCCGGTTCCACTTCCAGCACTTCGACATCAAAATGAACGGGTTGCCCTGCCAGCGGATGGTTGAAGTCGACGGTAATGGAATCACCGTTGATCTCACGGATCACGCCAGGCATTTCGCTGCCATCCATTGCGGTAAAGAGCATAATTGCGCCGATCTCAGGTTCGCCCGCATCCATAAATTCACGGCGCGAGAAATACTGAATCAGATCGGGAACCGGCGTGCCAAACGCCGCGTCCGGCTCCAGGGAAAATGCTTTTTTGTCGCCCGCGACCAGCCCCAGCAAGTGCTGCTCAAGCCCTTCGGACAGCGAACCGTCTCCCAGACGAAACAGCGCAGGTTTACCATTGTTGCGGGTTGACTCAGCGGTGGAGCCATCTTCGAGCTTGAGCGTAAAGTGCACGAGGACTGCGCTGTTACTCTGTATGGATTTTGACATGCAAATTGCTCTTTAAAATTTCAGCCGCCTGTTTGCCCGGTGGCGCTACGCTTACCGGGCCTACAAGGAACGAAAACTACTGTATGCCGGATAAGGCCTTCCGGCCGCCATCCGGCACTTTTTTATGCAGGCTTTTTCGCTCTGGAGGGCAAGAAACCTTCCAGCACAATCAACGCTGCACCAATACAAATTGCGCTATCGGCAAGGTTAAAGGTAGCAAAGTGCCAGTCGCCAACGTAGAAATCGATCATGTCGACGACGAAGCCGTGCCACAGGCGATCGAACAGATTCCCCAACGCACCGCCAATGATCAGCGCGTAGGCAATATTGTTCAGTTTCTGCGTGGCCTTCGCGCGGTACATCATTACCGACAGCACCACACAAATCCCAATCGCAATACCGGCAAAGAACCAGCGCTGCCAGCCGCCGTTGTCGGCGAGGAAGCTGAATGCCGCGCCGTAGTTACGCGCGTAGTACAGATTAATCGACGGGAACAGCGGCACCGTCTCCCCCAGCGCAACATGCTGGAGGATCAGGTATTTGCTGCCCAAATCAATAATCAACACGACAACCACCAGCCACAGCCAGCGGAGTCCTGTAGAACAGAGAGGCTTACTCATCAGGCAAACTTACGTTTTTCACCGTCACCGGCGACGTTGCTGACACAGCGTCCGCAGATTTCTGCGTGTTCCGCCACCTTGCCGACGTCCTGGGTGTAATGCCAGCAGCGCGGGCATTTCTCACCTTCGGCTTTGCTTAACGCCACTTTCAGACCTTTGAGCAGTTCACTCTGTTGGGCATCAGCGGAAGCGTTGGCATAATCGTCAACTTTCGCACCGGAGGTCAACAGGACAAATCGTAATTCGTCACCCAGCGCCGTCAGTTTTGCAGACAGTTCCGGTTCAGCAAACAGGGTCACTGCCGCTTCCAGAGAACCACCCACTTTCTTGTCAGCTCGCGCCTGTTCGATAACTTTGTTCACTTCACCACGGACTTTCAGCAGCTCTTCCCAGTAGGCGTCGTTCATGGCTTCGGTTTCCGCCAGGCCAAACAGCCCCTGGTACCATTCGCCGGTGAACACATATTTTTCGCGATCGCCTGGCAGGTAGCCCCAGATTTCATCTGCGGTGAAGGACATGATCGGCGCCATCCAGCGCACCAGCGCTTCTGCGATATGGTACAGCGCAGTCTGGCAGCTACGACGGGCAACACTGTCCGCCTTCGCGGTGTACTGACGGTCTTTGATGATGTCGAGGTAGAAAGAACCCATCTCGATGGAGCAGAAACGCATCAGACGCTGCACCACTTCGTGGAAGTCATAAGAGTCATATGCGCTGATGATGTCCTGCTGCGCAGCCTGCGCACAGCCGACCGCCCAACGGTCCAGCACCACCATCTCTTCCGGTTTCACCATGTCTTTTACCGGATCGAAACCGTTCAGATTAGCCAGCAGGAAGCGCGCGGTGTTACGGATACGACGATAGCTGTCAGCAGCACGTTTCAGGATCTCGTCAGACACGGCCATTTCGCCGGTGTAATCAGTCGATGCCACCCACAGACGCAGGATATCCGCGCCCAGTTTGTTCATCACATCCTGCGGAGAAACGGTGTTGCCGATAGATTTGGACATCTTACGGCCCTGACCATCGACGGTGAAGCCGTGGGTCAGTACCTGGCGGTACGGCGCTTTGCCCTTCATCGCGGTGGAGATCATCAGCGATGACATGAACCAGCCACGGTGTTGGTCAGAACCTTCCAGATACATGTCCGCCGCGTGGCCGCCAAATTCCGGGCGCGCATCAACGACAGAGTAGCTGGTTGAACCGGAGTCGAACCACACGTCCAGGGTATCCGGCACTTTCACGTAGTTGTCAGCGTCGTCACCGAGGATTTCACGCGGGTCGAGATCCCACCACGCCTGAATACCGTCTTTCTCAACGTATTTGGCGACTTCTTCAATCAGCTCAGTGGTACGCGGATGCAGCTCTTCGGTGTCTTTATGCACGAACAGAGACATCGGCACGCCCCAGGTACGCTGACGGGAGATACACCAGTCAGGACGGTTCGCCACCATCGATTCGATACGTGCTTTACCCCATGCCGGGATCCAGCCGCTCAGGTTTTCTTTCGCCAGACCTTCCTGCTCAATACGGTCGATCTCTTTCAGCGACTGAATGCGCAGGCCTTTCTGATCCATGCTGACGAACCACTGCGGGGTCGCACGGAAGATGATCGGCGACTTGTGACGCCAGCAGCACGGATAGCTGTGCTGCATTTTTTCGACATGCAGCAGTGCGCCTTTCTCACGCAGCAGGTTGACGATGATGTCGTTAGCTTTAAAGACATTCACGCCGTCCAGAATCGGATACGTACCCGGCAGATAGGCGCCGTCCGGGCCAACCGGGTTGGCGATTTCCAGACCGTACTTTTGGCTGATGGTGTAGTCATCAGGGCCGTGACCACCGGCGGTATGCACCGCCCCGGTACCGGCTTCCAGCGTCACGTAATCGCCAAGGATCGCCGGAACGTCAAAGTCGAGGAACGGGTGTTTAAAGCGCATCAGTTCCAGGTCAGAACCTTTCGCCGTGCCGAGCACGCTGAATTCGCTGATGCCAGCGCGTTTCATCACGCTGTCTACCAGATCTTTTGCGAGGATCAGCGCCTGGCCTTCAACCTGCACCAGCGCATAGTCGAATTCCGGGGACAGGGAGATTGCGCGGTTCGCCGGCAGGGTCCACGGGGTAGTGGTCCAGATAACCAGAGAAAGCGGGCCATTAACGCTGACCACGCCAAATTTGGCTTTTACTGCGTCGGCATCAACGGCATTGAATGCCACGTCGATGGACGGAGAGGTTTTGTCGTAATACTCAACTTCCGCTTCCGCCAGCGCAGAACGGCAGTCTACACACCAGTGCACCGGCTTGGCGCCTTTGTGCAGGTGACCGTTGCCGATGATTTTACCCAGCGCGCGGATGATGTTGGCTTCGGTTTTGAAGTCCATGGTGCGATACGGATGTTCCCAGTCGCCCAGTACACCAAGACGGATAAAGTCTGTACGCTGGCCATCGATCTGGGTCGCCGCGTATTCACGACATTTTGCACGGAACTCAGCAGCAGTGAATTTCTCACCCGGCTTGCCAAATTCCTGCTCGACTTTCAGTTCGATCGGCAGACCGTGACAGTCCCAGCCCGGCACATACGGCGAGTCGTAACCCGCGAGGCCTTTGGACTTCACAATAATGTCTTTCAGAATCTTGTTAACAGAGTGACCAATATGAATGCTGCCATTCGCATAAGGAGGGCCATCATGCAGAATGAAGGTTTTTTTGCCTTTTTTGGCTGCACGAATGATGCCGTACAGGTCATCATCGGTCCAACGCGCCAGCATTCCCGGTTCGCGTTTGGCGAGATCGCCACGCATCGGGAACCCTGTTTCCGGCAAATTCAGGGTTGATTTATAGTCACTCATCAGATTCTCGGTTCCGTGTTTATAACGTGTTCTGGCATTAAGCCGGGTTTGAAAGCCCAAAAAGCTCGCGGGCCGTTAACTCATCACGCGCGATCTGCGCTTTAAGTTCATCCAGCGAAGTAAATCGCTGCTCGTTGCGTATCTTTTTACGCAGTACTACATCTATATGGCGTCCGTAGAGGTCCATTACAACATCCAGCAGATGGACTTCCAGCTGCTGGCGAACCCCGGCTACCGTCGGGCGCGTACCAATGTTGGCCACGCCGGGCAGTAAAGTATCGCCTAATCCTGCCACTTCCACCGCATACACCCCTTTAACCGGGGAGACCTGACGACGCAGCGGTATGTTTGCCGTCGGAAAACCAATGGTGCGCCCCAGCTCATCGCCGTGTACCACACGCCCGGAGATGCTGAACGGATGGCCCAGCAGTTGCTCCGCGAGCTCAAGGTTATCGTCGGCCAGCGCCTGACGCACCGCGGTGCTGCTCACGCGCGCACCGCCGGAGCAGAAGGTTTGCGTGCTGGTGACGTCAAAGCCGTATTTCAGACCAGCTTTCTGTAATAGCAAGAAATCCCCCTGGCGACCAGCGCCAAAGCGAAAGTCATCACCCACAGCGAGGAATTTCACGCCAAGTTTGTCAACCAGCAGGTCGCTGACGAAGGTTTGCGCCGTCAGGGCGGCAAAACGCCGGTCAAAACGGACGTACAGGACGTAGTCGACGCCGCATTCTGCCAACAGACGCAGTTTTTCACGCAGCCGTGTCAGGCGTGCGGGGGCTTTATCGCCAGCGAAAAGTTCGAGGGGCTGCGGCTCGAATATCATCACCACGACGGGTAGGCCACGGGTACGACCTTCTTCGCTAAGCCCTTGTAAAAGCGCCCGATGGCCGCGATGTACGCCGTCGAAATTACCAATAGTCAGCACACACCCGTGCGGTGCCTGGCTGAGATTATGTATGCCGCGTATCAGCTTCATGTCTGGCTCAAAACAGTGAAAATCGTCGGATTATACCTTGTACAACGTGCTACGTTAACCGGCGATTGCCCGAACCCGCCAGAAAGGAGAAGGATTTCATCAGGCTGCCGTCTTACCGCACGAAAAACTGGGTCAGAAAGCGATTTTTATGGTGGAAAGACTGTATTCGATGACCACAAGCTGGTAGAATCCTGCGCCATCAATACGTAACGTAACGTAGCGTCGCACATTAACGGCGCTTATTTGCACAAATCCATTGACAAAAGAAGGCTAAAAGGGCATATTCCTCGGCCTTTGAATTGTCCATATAGATCATATTTGGGAGTTGGACCTTGGCTAATATCAAATCAGCTAAGAAGCGCGCCGTTCAGTCTGAAAAGGCTCGCAAACACAACGCAAGCCGTCGCTCTATGATGCGTACTTTCATCAAGAAAGTGTACGCTGCGATTGAAGCTGGCGACAAAGCTGCTGCACAGAAAGCATTTGACGAAATGCAACCGATTGTGGATCGCCAGGCCGCTAAAGGTCTGATCCACAAAAATAAAGCTGCACGTCATAAAGCAAACCTGACTGCACAGATCAGCAAACTGGCTTAATCGCCCGCTTGTTGTGCTTTGTGAAAGAACCCGCGAAAGCGGGTTTTTTTATGTCTGTCACTTAGATAGTGTCGTCACAAGATTTTAGCCCAGAGAGCGATGCATCTGATCTGGACGGCAGCGAGAAATGAGGCCG
>NZ_CBFFRL010000115.1:0-15826 GCF_965644215.1 Phytobacter sp. V69 | reverse complement strand
CGGAAAGTTGAACGGCTGTCCAGCTTTTTGTTAGACTCCGTTTCATTCACGTTTAGGGGTGGCATATGAGCTATTTGAATCGGGATGAGCGGCGGGAACTGATCCTGCAGGCAGCAATGCGCGTGGCGCTCAGCGACGGCTTTGCCGGGATGACCGTGCGGCGGATAGCGCACGAGGCGGGTGTTGCGACGGGCCTGGTTCACCATCACTTTA
Source organism: Phytobacter sp. V69 (assembly GCF_965644215.1). Taxonomy (NCBI): domain Bacteria; kingdom Pseudomonadati; phylum Pseudomonadota; class Gammaproteobacteria; order Enterobacterales; family Enterobacteriaceae; genus Phytobacter; species Phytobacter sp. V69. The sequence goes on along the minus strand of NZ_CBFFRL010000115.1, from coordinate 15,613 downwards.
CCTCCGGTGCGGATCTGAAAGCACAGGCGTTTGTCCGCGTGATCGGGGAATTGCTGGATGTGGATTTACTGCCTAAATCAGCCAACTGGCGCGAGCGATTGCATGCCATGCTCGGCAGTAACGAAGGCGGCATTGATCCCTACATTCACCTGTGGCGCGAGGCACAGCTGCTGGCGAGCAAAGAGTCCGAGCTGAAAGGAGCATACGTGCTGACCATGGAAATGTGGCACGAAAAGGTGGTTGATATCATTAATGCGGGCGTGACGGCGGGTGAATTTATCCGCAATGACGCCACGGAAAACATCGCCTGGCGCTTGATCGCGCTGGTGTGTGGTCTGGACGGTATTTATGTTCTGGGCATGCCAGATGTCGACGATGTGGCGTTCGACCGACACCTGGATGCCATGATTTACCGCGAGCTGTTTTACGCCCCTTCGCCGTGAAGATCGAAACGTGACATCACTGTTTCCAGTTCCTCAACGCTGAATCCATAGCGCGGATCCTGCATTCCCAGGCCAAAGCGCTGCTGCATGATTGCATACAACGCCGGGGTATCCGGCAGCGTCTTCTCTTCCACCGCATGCCCATTTTTCCAGTGGGTAAAGTGATAGTTGGTCAGCGTCAGTTTTCCGCCGTCCGGTTCATGCAGGCACATCAGCAGGTGATGGCGAAAGTGTGATTGCGGCCAGTGCGCCGAGTGGAAATTCCCCATCACAAAGTCGGCTTGATACTGCTGGCCCATCTCAAACTGATAGACAGACTGCCAGCGGTCATGATGACGGAATTGCAAAATCCAGTCCGGCCCGGCCTGCTGCAAACGGTACAGTCCGTGTGGGGTTTCCTGCTCAATATCGGCCTGCAGGCGCACCGGCGCGGTCAGCGTTTGTCCACCAAAGCCCACATCGGCAATCCACTGCTCATCCCCTAAGGTCACCAGCAACGCACGATGGGTACGCGGCGGCATATGCGGTGGATTTGACAGTACCACGCGTCCTAACAGGCTGCGCACCTCAAAGCCGATTTCACGCAGCACGCGCTCAAACAAGCCATTTTGCTCGAAGCAGTAGCCGCCGCGACGGGCCAGCACCAGTTTGTTAAAGATGGCCTCATCGCTCAGTTCGATTTCCCGGGGCAGTACGACCTCAATATTTTCAAACGGAATGCTGCCGTTATGCAGCAAATGTAGCGTACGCAATGTGTCCAGGTTGACGTCAGGAACAGCGGTGTAGTGAATACGGGCGAAATAGGCGTCCAAAAACGAGGTCATAAAGAGCTCCTGCAATAGATGTCCCTCAGTTATAACGTATTTTTTTCAGGGCACAGGCGATTTTGTGCCCTGACATTTATCGTTGCGAGCCCCGCTGCATGATCGCCAGCGCGGTGAGCATTAATGCCAGCCCGGTAATCAGCGTCAGCGTCGCCATCGCCATTCCCTGCCCGACGGATCCCTGCTCAAACTGCCGCCAGATAAACACCGCGACGGTTTGCGTGCCAGCGGGTGCCAGCAGCAGCGAGGTCACCAGCTCACGCGAGGCGATGGCAAAGACCATCAGCATCGCCGCCAGCATGGCCGGAAAGACCAGCGGCAGGACAATAAACCGTAGCGCCTGCATGGCACTGGCACCGTGAACACGGGCCGCGGGCTCCAGGTTGCCGCCTAATTGACGCAGTGCGCTCCCGACATAGCGAACAGGCCACGGCAGCAGCAAACAGCAGTATGAGAGCAGCAAAATCGCCCAGGTGTTGTACGGTGAGACGGGCCAGAACGTACGGTTCCATAGCAGAATCAGCCCGACGCCCACCACAATGCCGGGCAGCGCCGCAGGCATCAGCGACAGCGCATCGATAACGCTACGCCCTTTAATCCGCTGCACCACCACAAGCCAGGCGGCAAGCAGCCCGACAAAACCGGTAATCAGTGCCGACACAAAGGCCAGCGACAGACTGGTGCCCAACGCGGTGAGGGCATCCCCCTGTTGCGCAAAGAGCGCGGCATAATGGGCAGTTGTGGCATTGGCCATGGATAAGCCACCCGACAGGGTCGACATCACCCCGGTAATGGCCATCGACAGCCCCGGTACCACCACCGCCAGAAAGCCGATAAACGCCATCGCCAGCACCACCGGCACGCCAGCGATACCCAGCTTCGCGCCGGTATTTTCCGTGGGTTTACCCGTCACACTGGTCACATCTTTACCGCCGGTAAGCTTGCCCTGTAGCCACCAGGCACTGAGCGCAATGACGATCAGAATCAGCGACAGCATTGACGCACCCGGCAGGTCGATGGGCCAGTCGGCCAGTTTTTTCTCGATCCCCACCGTCAGCATCACCACGCCGGAACGGGTGCCCAGTGCGGCAGGCACACCGTACTCTTCAATCGCGAGGGTAAAGGCCAGCAGCATACCCGCCGCCAGCGAAGGCGATAACATGGGCAGCGTGATATGCCAAAAAGCACGCAGTGGCGTAGCACCATGCACGCGGGCGACCAGTGCCAGACGTTGTCCGCTGGCAAGCAGGCTGCGGGAGACGGCGAAGTAGACCACCGGGAAGATATTCAGCGTCATCACCAGCACGATCCCACTTTTGCTAAACAGCAGCGCATTAAGATCGAACCCCAGCAACTGAGCCAGATAACCATTGGTTTGCAGAACCAGCATCCAGGAGAGTGCGGCAATGTATGGCGGCGTCAGAAACGGAATCAGAAACAGCAGATCCCACAGCCGTGGACAGGGTAAATCAAACAGTCCCCGCGCCACGCCCAGCGGCAGGCCAATACAGGCGCTCAATAGCGCCACACCTGCGGCTATTTGCAAAGTTCCGGCGAACATTGCCGGGAGCTGGGGTTCGGAAAAGAGCGGGCTTAACCCGGAAAACGCGCCCTGCAGGGAGCCTGCGCTAAAGTGCGGGAAAACGGCCTGCAGAACAATAAACAGCAGCAGCAACGCGACCAGAATCACCAGAACGGCTACGGTCGTGAGCGAGATCAATCGTTGGTTCACGGCGAGTATCCAAAAGACGGGGTTGCCCCCGTCGGGTGATGATTACTGAGCGAAGAGTGCGTTGAAACGCTTGAGCACATCGCCGCGCTCGCTGGTGCCGTCGTTTTTCGTCGGCAGGACTTTCAGCTCGGTGAACAGCGGGCGTTTTGCCTGTACGTCGGTACGGGCTGGCATCAGCCAGGCATCGGCGACCAGTTTCTGCCCTTCCGGCGACAGCACATAATCGACAAACGCTTTGGCGTCGGCTTCATGCTGCGTGGATTTGAGGATCATCATCGGGCGCGGCGCAATGACTGTGCCGCTGGCCGGGAAAATCACCTTCAGCGATTCGCCCTGCTCAATGTTGCCGTAGGTGACATAGTCAACCGCGCCAAACACTGCTGCTTTCGCCCCTTGCATCACCGGAGTAACGGCCTGGGCGTTCGGGCCGCTGACGACCATGCCGTTTTTCTTGAGTTCATCAAACAGCTTCCAGGCGTTATCGCCCATGCCGTTTTGCAGACCAATCAGCAGATCCAAAGAGGCACCTGACAGCGCCGGGTCCGGCGTGGTCACTTTGTCTTTAAAGTCAGCGGAGGTCAGATCCTTCCACTCTTTCGGCTCTGGCGTACCACTCTTGGTATTCCAGACGATACCCAGCGCGGAAACGCCCTGGGCAACAAAGTCTGCGCTTTTCAGCATATCCGGCACTTTACTGGCGTTGGCGCTCTGGTACGGCAGCAGCCAGCCACGATTGTGCAGATCTTCTGCCGTATCCCAGGAAGCGGAAATCAGGATATCCGCCTGCGGGTTGGCCTGTTCAGCTTCAAGACGTGCCATGACTTTCCCGGTGGTCGCCTGGAAAATATCCACTTTCACCCCGGTTTTTTTCTCAAAACCGCTGGCAAGACCTTTAGCCAGCGAGCCCGGACCGGCGGTATAAACGGTGAGCGCATGGGCGCTGGACATCATAGCGGACGATAACACCATAGCTAACGCAACTCCTTGTTTCACTGACATTTTCATGCAATTTCCCCTGAGGATGATGTAACAGAACGAATAGCGTCTACGCGACCGGCAGACAGATGAACAATACGGTCAGCGAGGATCTCGGCTTCCCGGCGGTCATGGGTCACATACACCGCTGTGATGCCAGGCTGGCGAAGCAATGTGGCCATATCGCGGCACAAGGATTCACGCAGCTCGCTGTCGAGGTTGGAAAGGGGTTCATCGAACAACAACACGCGCGGTTCAGCGACAATGGCGCGGGCCAGTGCCACACGCTGCTGCTGACCACCGGAGAGACCGGAAGGCTTGCGGCTGGCAAACTCGCCAAGACCAACACGCGCCAGCGCCTAGGTGACGCGGGTTTCGCGCTCAGCACGTGGCACATTGCGCATCTTTAACGGGAAGGCGACATTCTCTTCCACCGTCATATGCGGCCAGAGCGCATAGTCCTGGAAGACCATGCCGATATCGCGGGACTCCGGCGGCATGGCCCATCCGGCTTTCGCCACCAGGCGCGAACCGAAGGTAATGGTGCCGTCAGCGGGTTGTGTTAATCCGGCAAGCAAACGCAGCAGCGTACTTTTGCCGCAGCCTGAAGGGCCGAGCAACGCCACAATGGTGCCTGCGGGAATATGGAGATCGATCTGATTAAGAACAGTGTTGCTGCCAAAGGCATACGACACACCTTTCAGGCGGATTTCTGTGAACGCGTCCATTAGCACTCTCCCACAATGAGAAAGCGTCTAATACCCGTGGTCTTCATCCAACGGGCCGCGTCCACCTGCACGAACGTCAGGGGAGCAAACATATTGTTATCCTCTTCGGGATTTGATGCCGCTGACTATAGGCAGGAAATGTGACGGATAAATTACGAGAGTGTTGCATCTTGATTTATAAAGAAGAGTGGTAAACGCTTAGATGATCTCTCCTTATTTTCCTTACACCTAAAAGGTGATTATGTGCGTATCGCAACGATCACGAATTTTGCTTATATCGCCACCGTCGTTTTGACGCTCTCTTCCGGCGTTGCACTCTTTACGGCGTCCAATGCTGACCGGGCCGAACGCCAGGCCGTCGCCCAGAGTCGCGTGTTCGATGCGCTGACCGATGACCTTGAACGCGATGCCTTTGCCCAGAGCGATCTGGCACGCGAGGCGGTAGTGAAACGTCAGCCGGACAATATCAAAGCCTGGCGGCAGATGCTGGAGCAGGATGTTCAGTTCGAAAATCATCTTCTGGGCCTGCATGATCAGGGGGCGACCGCTGAGGAGATATTGATCCTCAGAGATGGGTTGAAAGTACTGGATCAACTTGAAGACGAACAGCGGGCCGCCGTTACGGCTATTGAAGCGGGCAATGCAAATGATGGTATGAACATCATGTTTGGTCAGCTCTATGAAGACCAGCTCGATCAGGCTGAATACCGCTTCTCCCATTTCCGCAGTTTATCGGACCAGCGAACACAAGACGCCATTGCGCAAGCCACGGAGTTATCCCAGCGCCTGCGGACGATTTCTGAGGTGATGGTCGGTATTACCGCCCTGCTTTTCTTGTTTGTCCTCGGCTTTATTATCAAACACCGTATTTTGCGCCCGGTGGTCACTCTGAGCGATGTGGTTAACCGCCTGGCGACCCAGGATTACGCCGTGGAAACACCGGTACTGGCGCAGGTGGATGAAATTGGTGATATGGCGCAGGCGATCCATATCTTTCGTGAGAATGGGCTGGTCCGCCAGAGGCTGGAACAGGAGCGCGATGCCGAGTGGGCGTCACGTACATTGCTTGTACGGATGACACAGCGCCTGCAGGGCTGCGATACCCACGGTGGCATTATTCGCGTCGTCGGCCGTTTCGCGCCGAAAATCATTCCGGATATGGGCGGGCGACTCTACATTCTGGATGCCCGCACCAACCGCATGAAATGCGTCACCCGCTGGCTGTTGCCACCCGGTGAAGATGCTCCCTTTACCCCCGATGCCTGCTGGGCGTTGAAACGTGGGCAACTGCACTGCCCGTCGCGCGATGCGGTGGACATGCCCTGTGAACATATCATGCCGGAGATCGCCTCGCGGGCCATCTGCGTGCCGCTGATTGCGCAGAACAAAATTATCGGCTTGCTCACTTTCGATAACGATCAGAATAAAGAGCCTCCCTACGCCTACCTGGAACTGATGGCCGAAACCATTGCACTGGCGCTGGCAAACCAGATTTTGCGCGACACGCTGACGGAGAAAGCTACGATTGACTCGCTGACCGGACTGCGTAACCGCCACAATCTGGAAGAGACATTACGCACTCTGATTGATCAGTCGATGGCCAATGGAACCTGCCTGAGCTGCCTGATGATTGACATCGACTATTTTAAAAAGCTCAACGACAGCCACGGGCACGAAGCGGGCGATAAAGTGCTGCGTGAAATTGCGCGTTTGATGCAGGAAACGCTGGGAGAGAACGGCGTGGCCTTCCGCTATGGCGGCGAGGAGTTTTTGGTGATGTTACCAGACACCACCGAAGCCGATGCCAGAAAACTGGCAGAACTGTTGCTGCATAACGTGCTGGAGCACCACATATTCTACGAATCGCACGATATCGGCCAGGTGTCGATTTCTATCGGCCTGGCCACCTGGCCGCAGCATGCGCGGGCAACGAACCTGATCCGTGCAGCGGATCTGGCACTCTATATCGCCAAAGAACAGGGGCGCGGACAGATTGTGGTTGCCCGCAGCGCAAACGCCCCACAGGCGCGCGTTTCTCCTTAATGAGACGGCTGCGCAGTACCGTGCACAGCCATTTCGTTACACTGTCACTTGTTCACACTCGACCCGCAGACGATCGGCCTCTTCCTGCGGCATTCCGGCGCGCACGGCCGCCGCACAAATCCCCTGCCAGCTCCCCGGATCTAACGGAATCCCCTGCGCCTGGCGCTGGCGGCGGTTGTTCACTTCCCACTCTCCTGGCACCAGAATCGGCTCGTCACCGCTGTGCGGCGACTGTTTCACCCACTCAACAAAGGCCTGTGTTTGCTGCTGCATATCCGGTGCGGCAAACATTTCGGGGTTTAAAATGATAGTGGTCATACAGTTGAAAATGGCATCGACGCTGGCCTGCAACGAATCATGATGGGTCGTTTGCCCACCGGATAACGCACCACCCATGATTTCACACAGTGCCGCCAGCGCATACCCTTTATGCTGGGCAAAGGTCACCAGCGCCCCCAGCGGCGAACGGTGCATCACCGCCGGATCGTTGGTGGGGAGACCTTCGGCATCGATCAGGCACCCATCTGGCACCGGTTCGCCTTTATGGAAGGCCACCCGGGTTTTACCGAACGCAATGGCGCTGGTCGCGTAGTCCAGCAGCAGCGGGGGTTGCCCTTCGCGCGGGAAAACCACGCAGAACGGATTGGTCCCGAATCGGCTGTCTTTTCCACCAAAGGGAGCCACCATCGGATCGCCCACCACATTCACAAAATGGATAGAGATAAATCCGGCGGCAGCACACTGTTCCGCCCAGTAGCCAATGCGGCCGATATGGTGGGAATTGTGCAGGCCAACAGCAGCGAGCCCGTGTTGTCGGGCTTTTTCAATACCCAACGTAATCGCTTCATGCGCGGCGACCTGGCCAAACGCCTGATTGCCGTTCAGCGTCACCACCGCCCCCATATCCTTCACGACGCTGGCATGGCGGTTGAGTTGCAAATAGCCCTGCTCAAGGGAGCGGACATAGCTCGGAATCATCCCGACGCCGTGGGAATCGTGTCCGGCAAGGTTCGCGGCAAGCAAATGTTCCGCTACCAGGCGCGCTTCCTGCGGCTCGCTGCCCGCATAGTGCAGGATGTTTTCGACGAAGTGCTGTAAGTGCTGGGGATGAAGACGAAGCCCTGTATCCATTGATAATTCTCCATTTATTGTGTTGTTGTCTGCATTTCCATGCTGCATCCGCACCCGGCGAAGGTCAACAGACCAGGCGGCACAGAGAATAATGGCCTGAAGATTGTTTCTGCGCGGGATAAACACACAATGCGCGGTGTGGGTGCCGGGCTTCTGTGCTTTAATTCCAGCACTGACAGAATGAAGGAGTGGCTTATGAGTTTTTTCCGCCCGGTGGCGCTGGATCACGCCAGTCGCTTGCTAAATCACGGCCCGACAATCCTGATTACCAGCCGAGATGAAAGTATCGACCGTCGCAATGTGATGGCAGCGGCATGGTCAATGCCCGTTGAATTTTCCCCCGCCCGTATTGCCATCGTGGTGGATAAAAGCGCCTGGTCGCGTGAGCTGATAGAGCGCAGCGGTATGTTCGGCATCGTGGTGCCGGGCGTGGCAGCCAGCCGCTGGACCTATGCGGTCGGCAGTGTCACCGGGCGCGATGAGGATAAGTTCAACTGTTACGGCATTCCGGCCTTCGCTGGCCCGGTGCTCGGGCTACCAGTGGTGGAAGAGAAATGCCTGGCGTGGATGGAGTGCCGCCTGTTACCGCCGACGGCCGCGCTGGAAAAGTATGACACCCTGTTTGGCGAGGTGGTCTCTGCGGCGGCAGATGAGCGCGCCTTTAGCAACGGTCACTGGCAGTTTGATGATGACCAGTTAAATACAATCCACCATTTGGGTGGCGGCAATTTCGTCACCAGCGGCAAGCCGATAAAAGTCCCGGGGTGAGCCGAAATTCCCGGATGCGGCGCAAGCGTCTTATCCTGTCTACCGTCCGTAGCCCCGGTAAGCGCAGCGCCACCGGAGAGAATTCCCGGTAAGCGCAGCGCCACCGGAGAGAATTCCCGGATGCGGCGCAAGCGCCTTATCCGGTCTACCGTCCGTAGCCCCGGTAAGCACAGCGCCACCGGGGATAGCATGGAACATTTCATAAAGCGCCCCTTTCAGGGCGCTGTCATAGGTTGTAGCCATCCGTTCTCCTTAGCTTTCGATAATCGCGCGGATCACCGCATTGGTCACGTCCAGGGTATTGGCCGTGCCGCCGACATCCGGGGTCATAATGCCCGCTGCTGAAACTTTCCCCACAGCGGCCATCAGGCGCTCTGCTGCCCCACTTTCGCCCAAATGATCCAGCATTTGCGCCGCGGTCCAGAAGCTGGCGATAGGGTTAGCGATCCCTTTGCCGGTGATATCAAACGCTGAACCATGGATAGGCTCGAACATCGACGGGAAGCGGCGCTCCGGGTCGATATTGCCGGTCGGTGCCACGCCCAGACTCCCGGCCAGTGCGCCGGCGAGGTCAGAGAGAATATCCGCATGCAGGTTGGTGGCAACGATGGTATCGAGCGACTCCGGATGCAGGGTCATGCGCACGGTCATCGCATCGACCAGCATTTTATCCCAGCTCACGTCCGGGAATTCCCGCGCCACTTCGGCAGCGATTTCATCCCACATCACCATACCGTGACGCTGGGCGTTGGATTTTGTCACCACCGTCAGCAGTTTGCGTGGGCGAGACTGGGCCAGCTTAAAGGCATAGCGCATGATGCGGGTCACGCCAGTGCGGGTGAAAATCGCCACCTCGGTCCCGACCTCTTCCGGCAGACCTTTGTGGGCGCGTCCACCGTGACCGGAATATTCCCCTTCGGAGTTCTCACGCACAATCACCCAATCCAGCGTACCCGGTCCGGCTTTGCGTAGCGGAGACTGGATCCCCGGCAGAATTTTTGTTGGGCGCACGTTGGCGTACTGGTCAAAGCCCTGGCAGATCGGCAGACGCAGCCCCCACAGGGTGATATGGTCTGGCACATCCGGCGCTCCCACGGCACCAAAGTAGATCGCATCGAAGTTTTTCAGTTGTGCAAGACCGTCTTCCGGCATCATCCCGCCGTGCGCTTTGTAGTAATCGGAGCCCCATTCAAAGGTCTGTACGTCGAACGCGATATCGCCCTGACGCTTCGCCAGCGCCTGGAGCACATTAACTCCGGCAGAGATCACTTCCGGGCCAATACCGTCAGCAGGGATAGCAGCGATTGAATACGTTTTCATGTTCTTTCCTTCTGGATTTACTGGATTTTGGGTTGAGCGAGTGCACTATTGGCTGAGGCTTTACGCGCCATGGCTGACAGCAGCAATACGATCAGTGACAAGAGCACCAGCAGCGCTGGCGACGAAATAGACTGCCGGTGTGCTCTTTGATTAAGCCAATCAGCCTCGTGGGACTGTTCTTACGAGTATGCAGAGAATCCTTTTCCGATCATTCGCAACCGTTTTATACAAATAAATGCAACAATCCAGATACAAGTGGCGGATCAGACACTACGAGGGTTGAGGCAAAAAAAAAGCCCGCGCAGAGGGCGCAGGCAGGAAATGAAAACTATGCTGTGGCTCAAAACCAGACGCGCGAAACCCGGCGTCGCTCTGCACTCGGCGTAATACCGAATACTTTCTTGTACAACGTGGTGAAATGGTTGCTGTTCGCGAAGCCGCACAGATAAGCAATATCGGTAATAGTCGTGTCGGTCTCGCGTAATTTAACCCGCGCGGATACCAGCCGTAGGCGCTTGATATAACTATCGGGCGTTAACCCGGTGGCCTCTTTGATATGGCGAAATGCCGTCCGGCTGGTCAAATGAAACTGCTCAGCCAGTAACGTCCAGTCATGCTCCTGAAAGCAGTTTTCCTGTAAATAATGCAGCAGCTTATGCAGCTTATTGCAGTACGGCGGCGGCCTGGGCGCAGAGGCGCGTCAGCCGGGTAGCGATGGCGATCTAACGGACAATGCCACCTCGCTGCGTTTTGCATCGTACGGAATTTTACCGGTGGCTAAAAACTGGGAAATCGCCCCGTCGGTCATCGCTCAACACAGCGAAGATCGCTATCGTGACGGCGACCGTTATGACCGGGTATCTTTCAACCTGCGCGCGTCGCAGGCCATTACCCGCAACTTCGCCCTGCTCTATGAGGCATCGTGGCAGTACATGGACCTCGACCCGAACGGGCGCACCTACCGCTCTGATGGTACGCTGTACAGCTACCAGAAAGTGAAAGGCGACTTCTACAAGCTGACCTTCTCGCCGACGTTTAAAGTCGGTGATATTTTCGATATCAAAGCGCGTCCGGAAATCCGCTTCTTTGCGACCTGAATGAACTGGGATAAAGCGCTCGACCGCTATGCGGTGAACGATGATTTTGGTAGCAAAGGCTTTACGGCGGGCGGGACCTGGAATTTCGGCGTACAAACGGAGATTTGGTTCTGATAGCGAGGGCGGGCACCGTGCCCGCCGGTTAACCCCTCGCTCCTTTGGGGCGGAGGGGATAGCCTACAAAGACGTAGGCTGGTCCCCGACCCGAAAGTCAGACGACATAAGCATCCTGGACCGCGCCAGCGGCGATTTTCCTGGCCGGGAGCCCGGGTCGCCAGGGTGGTGGCGATGAGCCACCCTGGCACGTTCACGGGTTCTGGCGCTATAGAAAAGCAAGGAACATAAGGTGAACGGAATGAGCACCAGAGCCGCATTTTCCCCCCTCACCCTGGCCCTCCCCTCAGGGAGAGGGAACCGAACGTGCTCGCATTTTTTGTGGAGATCCCTCACCCTTTGGAGAGAGTCTTGGGGTGAGGGGAAAAGATTGCGCAGACATTTCCCCTCAAGCCATTACATGTTGTAACCCGGCTTCTTGATGAGCGAGTCCATCTGCGGCGCGATTTGCGTATCCCATACTTCGCTTTTCCACGCGTCCGGGTCGACCTGCGTTAGCGCAACGCTGATTGAACTGTCTTTACTGCTTAAATGACGGATGATCACATCGGCGATATCGGCCGCCAGCGCGGTTTTTTGCTCATCGTTCAAATCACGGGGAAAACATTTGATATCAATGTGTGGCATGGTGTGCTCCTTGTTATGGGACTATCAAGCTACCACACTGAAAAAACGTCAGTTATCAAATAATGTCGTTACGGCGCAAAACGGATTGCAGCGCTGGCACTGCGCAGACCGCATCGGCAATCGCGCTGATGTTCGGCGTGCTCTCCTTAAACCAGGCATGCCGTGGCCCCCAGGTTCTCATCACGCAGAGATAGATATCCAGCAGCGTCAACTGTTCGCCAAACGCGTACGGCGTGGCTTTTAGCTGCTGATCCAGCCAGACATAAAGCGATTTACGGTACGCCATGCAGTGTTCGCGCAGCTGTTCTGGCGCATCCGGCACAAAACGTTCGGGATAATCGGCGTAGGTGAATGTCGGGTAAACATTGGCAACCAGCCAGACCAGCAGCCGCCAGAACTGATTGCGTTCAGGCGAATCATGTGGCGGAGCCAGTTGCGGATGTTTATCGAGGATCATTAAGGCGATGGCCGCCGATTCGGTCATGATGCTGCCATCGTCCAGTTGCAGTGTCGGTACCTGACACAGAGGATTGATTTTCAGCAGTTTTCCTGGCGATGCCCCGGCGAATCAAATCCCTCAACATTCTCAAACTGATAAGGAATATCTGCCAGCGTAAGCATTAGTTCACTGATGGCTGAACCCCAGCCGGGCGCGCCATAAACGGTGATCATACGACCTCCTTTTTTGCGAGTGAACAGTAAGTCTACGTCAAACTGGCAAGAAAGGTGTCAACCTGCTGCGGGCTGGTGAGGCGCACAAAGCGAATATGTTGATACTGCGGGTTGGCCATATCGGCAGCGTAACGCACCCGGTTATGGCGCCAGGTTTTAAGTGTCCAGATGAGGATAGATTCGCGGCTAAAGAAAGCGCGGCGAAAACTCTCCGTATTGCCGGTACCAGGCCAAAGCTCTTTTCCCTGCCATGCCCGGCGAATCACCCGAACAACCGCCTGGCGCAGTGTCCGCCAGAAACCGTAATCCACCCAGATAACCAGATCGACATCCTGCCATTTGATCGACCGCGATCGGTTGTAATTACCGTCCAGCACCCAGCCCGGCGTGGCATGCAACGCCTCTGCTAACAGCGCATAAAAGGCCTCATCGCTGCGCCCTTGCCACTCGGGCAGCCAGTAAAGCCGGTCCATTTCGATATAGGGCACATCCAGCTGTGCGGCCAGGCGCCGGGATAACGTACTTTTCCCGCTGCCACTGGTGCCAATAACATTGATTTTCATATCCTTACGCGGAATCCCTTTCGACAAAATGAAAACCGATATCGACAATCGCTTCTTCCGGATCGAGCCCTTCGATACGGTCTGCCAGCAGCGTCGCGGCACGCTGGCCGATAACCTGTCGGTCGACGCTGATCGTGGTAATCGAAGGGTTCGTATCGGCGGCAAAATCGAGATCGCCAAAACCGATGACGGCTAAATCCTGCGGTACGCGCAATCCGCTGGCCTGGGCTTCGACAATTGCCCCCTGCGCGAGGGTGTCCGAACTGCAGACAATCACATCAAAGCTGCCCTTTTTCAGCAGGTCGCGAAGCCCCTGCCGCCCTGAGGCAAACCGCGCCGGAAGCGCGACATCCACAAAAGTGGGGTCGCTGATGCCATTGCGGGCCAACGCATCGCACAGGCCGCTTTTACGCAGCGCCGCGCGGTTATCCACCGTCCACAGCAGGCCCGGGCGTTTGTAGCCTTTACGCAGCAAATAGTCTGCCGCCGCCTCCCCTACTTTTTCATGGGAAAAGCCCACCAGCATATCCAGCGGCGTGGGCGTGAGATCCCAGATTTCCACCACCGGGACGCTGGCATTGAGGATCACGCGCTTTAATTCTGTGGAGTGGTGAATCCCTGTCAGCACGATACCGTCCGGGCGGCGCGACAGCAGCGTAGCCACCAGCTCTGCTTCCGTTTGTTGGGTGTAACCCGCCACGCACAGCAGCATGTGATAACCGCGTGCCGCCAGTTCATCGCTGATCGACTGAATGGTATCGACGAACATGCTGTTATTGATTTGCGGAACCACAACGGCAATCAGTTTACTGCGCCGGGATGCCAGCCCGCCTGCCAGCGCATTGGGGATATAACCGGTGGCTTTGACCGCCGCCAGTACTTTTTCTACGGTTTTCGGGCGCACCAGCTGTGGCGTATTCAACGCCCGGCTGACGGTCATTGAGGATAACCCCGCCGCGCGGGCGACATCTTCTAATGTGGGTGCGCGTGGCGGCGTGGGACGAGAGGTTTTCGACATGTGAACTCACAACGGCTTATTTTTGTGACAGAGATTATAAGCGATTTGTTAGATTAATTCGCTTACCACGTCTCATTATACTGAACGTTTAAAATCAGTAAGTTAGATTTCACTCTGTTATTAAATGTTATCGCTATCATTTCAATTCTGGCAAAAACACAAACAATTCCGGAATGTGATTAAGGTCACAAAATAGCGCCATTCAAAGTTCTTTATTGTGATCACTTGTACATATTGACGGCAAATCGCTGGCGGCGTATTCTCAACTGAATTAAAAATGTTAGCGCAAACATTATTATCGTTCACAGGATTTAATCATGACTGTAAGTGCGAATTCCGCTGCCGTAACCTATGCCAAAGCGCAGGGTGTGAAAACTGCCGCCGAAACTGGCGATCGTATCGAGTGGGTAAAACTCTCCCTCGCGTTCCTGCCGCTGGCGACCCCCGTAAGTGATGCAAAAGTGCTGACCGGTCGCCAGAAGCCGCTGACCGAAGTCGCCATTATCATTGCGGAAATTCGCAGCCGTGACGGTTTCGAAGGTGTCGGCTTTAGCTACTCCAAACGTGCAGGCGGCCAGGGCATCTACGCCCACGCAAAAGAAATTGCCGATAACCTGCTGGGTGAAGACCCGAACGACATCGACAAAATTTACAGCAAACTGCTGTGGGCAGGCGCATCCGTTGGCCGTAGCGGCATGGCCGTTCAGGCTATCTCCCCTATCGATATCGCGCTGTGGGATATGAAAGCAAAACGCGCAGGTCTGCCGCTGGCAAAACTGCTCGGCGCGCACCGCGATTCCGTACAGTGCTACAACACCTCCGGCGGCTTCCTGCACACTCCGCTGGATCAGGTGCTGAAAAATGTGGTGATCTCCCGAGAAAACGGCATCGGTGGTATCAAACTGAAAGTTGGCCAGCCGGACACCAAAGAAGATATCCGCCGTTTGACCGCCGTGCGTGAAGCGCTGGGCGATGATTTCCCGCTGATGGTTGACGCAAACCAGCAATGGGACCGCGAAACCGCCATCCGTATGGGCCGTAAAATGGAGCAGTTCAATCTGATCTGGATTGAAGAGCCACTGGACGCCTACGACGTGGAAGGTCACGCACAGCTGGCCGCCGCACTGGATACGCCGATTGCAACCGGCGAAATGCTGACCAGCTTCCGCGAACACGAACAGCTGATCCTGGGTAACGCCAGCGACTTCGTTCAGCCGGATGCCCCGCGCGTAGGCGGTATCTCCCCGTTCCTGAAAATTATGGATCTGGCGGCGAAACATGGCCGTAAACTGGCCCCGCACTTTGCGATGGAAGTCCACCTGCACCTGTCTGCCGCTTACCCACTGGAGCCGTGGCTAGAGCACTTCGAATGGCTGAACCCGCTGTTTAACGAACAGCTGGAACTGCGTGATGGCCGTATGTACGTTTCCGACCGTCATGGTCTGGGCTTTAGCATCAGCGAACAAGCGCGTGCTTGGACCCAGTTAAGGAAGGTGCGATTTAATCGTCAATTATGAGAACATAACCCTTTCTTTGACATAGACTTTTCACGATGCCC
>NZ_CBFFRL010000114.1:0-16112 GCF_965644215.1 Phytobacter sp. V69 | reverse complement strand
AAAGGGGTTTTGATAACTGACTTAAAGCTGAAAGCTTTCCGGAACCCCCAGCCTAGCTGGGGGTTTTCTGTGCACAAGCAAAAAGGCAACGCAAGTTGCCTTTTTTAGTGTTTGCGCCCTCTCCCCGTGGGAGAGGGACGGGGTGAGGGCATCAGACCGCACAGAGCCTCGCCCTAATCCCCCATCAACTCTTTCACCAGTTCCAGACAGTGCAGGAACCGGGAGTCATAGTCAGGCTCTTCCACATGCCGCCAGCTGATATTGTTCTCTTTGAGCATATCCACCAGCATATGCTGGAATTCGCTGCGATCCACCGAGCTGCCCAGGCTTCTTAAGCCATCAGCAACCCATGGCGTGTTATTTTCCAGCAGAATCACCAGGTCGAAACGGTATTCGTCGATCATCGCCTGCACAAAGGGATGCTCGCGCCCTTCATACTTCACGCAGAACGCCTGGGTGGTGACAAAATCCGTATCGATGAAGGCCACTTTATTCGCGTATTTCACCGCAAAATCAATGTACTGTGCCTGGCCAAGCGCAATCTTGTCATAGTCGGAATACTGCAGGGCCATCTCGTCACCGCCAAGATGGGAGAAGACATAATCCCGCCCGTACTCCCACGCGCTGGTGGTATTGAAGATATTCGCAAGTTTATTGACCAGCGTCGATTTACCGCTGGACTCACCGCCCAGGATCGCCACGGTGCGCACAAAGAAGGGCTTCACTTCGGTGGGAATGTAATCCCAGTAGCGGAACGGGTTCTCACGAATCAGCGCGCCGCTGATATTCATAAAGGTGCGCTTAGGATCGATAAGCACCGTTTCGACGCCGAGGTGCTCAAGGTACTGGGGGGCATCCGCCTCTTCCGAACTGTAGATCCAGTTAGGCTGAATGCCCTTCTCGTCCATAAAGGCTTTAATGCCTTTACTCCAGACATCCCAGCCATGCGGATACGGCTCCATTCCCTCTTCATTAAAAGCATGAATACGGATATTTTTCTGATACTTAAAGGTCTGGAGCAGCCAGCGCAGGCGGTCGCTGATGGTCGGCTGTTGCGACATCGCACTGTCTTCAAACAACGCACGGTCGCGCTTCTCGTCATAGCCCATCACAATATGCAGCTCATCCACCTGGCTACAGGCGCGCTGAATCAGGTAAATATGCCCGGTATGTAACGGGTAAAACTTACCAAACACCACGCCAATGTTTTTTTGCCGACGAGGAAACTCTAATCCGAGAAAACGGTGCAGCGCCTCAAGCTTTTGCGCGCTGGGACTTTTGATTTTGGCATTCAGGAGCTGGCTCAAATAGCCTTTGGTCATGCCGCTGGCGTCAGCCACCTGCTGCAATGTGCAGCCTTTCTGACGGATTGCGGTCTTGAGATAGTCGAATGATGACATAATGAGTCGGTGCCTCCTGCATGTTCTGATTCGTTATTATAGGTCGTCAAACACACTCAGGGCATCTGAAAGCTTCTTCACACCAAAGACTTGCATTCCTTCAGGTAGTTTTTTGGGCACATTCGCAGCAGGCACAATCGCCCGACGGAAGCCATGTTTTGCCGCTTCGGAGATACGCTCCTGCCCACTGGGAACCGGGCGAATCTCGCCGGCAAGGCCTACCTCACCAAATACCACCAGATCCTGCGGCAAAGGACGATCACGCAGGCTGGACACCATCGCCAACAGCAGCGCCAGGTCCGCGCTGGTTTCCGTCACTTTGACGCCGCCGACAACGTTAACAAACACGTCCTGGTCAGCCATCTGCAGGCCGCCGTGACGGTGCAACACCGCCAACAGGATAGCAAGACGGTTTTGTTCAAGGCCGACCGCAACACGCCGGGGGTTTCCCAACATAGAGATATCGACCAGCGCCTGGATCTCCACCAGCAACGGACGGGTCCCTTCCCACAACACCATCACTGAGCTACCAGAAGTGACTTCATCACCACGGCTCAGGAAGATAGCCGACGGGTTACTCACCTCGCGCAGCCCTTGCTCGGTCATGGCAAAAACGCCTAATTCGTTTACCGCACCGAAGCGGTTTTTATGGCTGCGCAGCGTGCGGAAACGGGAGTCGGCATCGCCGTCGAGCATCACGGAGCAGTCGATACAGTGTTCGAGGACTTTCGGTCCGGCCAGCGAGCCATCTTTGGTTACGTGTCCCACCATCACAATCGCCACCCCGCGCGTTTTCGCAAAGCGTGTCAGGTAGGCCGCGGTTTCGCGCACCTGCGCCACGCTGCCCGGCGACGATTGTACGTCGGCCATGTGCATCACCTGGATGGAGTCGATAACCATCAGCTTCGGCTGCTCTTCATCAGCAATCTGACAGATTTGCTCAATGCTGGTTTCCGAGAGCATATTCAGGTTTGCCGTCGGCAGGCCAAGACGGTGCGCACGCATCGCCACCTGCTGCAAGGACTCTTCGCCGGTGACGTACAGCGTTTTCATCTGTTCTGCGAGTCTGCACATCGTTTGCAGCAGAAGCGTTGATTTCCCCGCCCCGGGGCTACCGCCAATCAGAATGGCACTGCCCGGCACCACACCGCCGCCCAATACACGGTCGAACTCTTTAAAACCGGTCGAAAAACGCGGCAATTCTTCCAGGCTGATGTCGGAAAGCTTCTGCACTTTCGATACGCCCGCATTGCCCGCATATCCGCTTAAGCGCTCATTACGCGCCACGACAGGCGAGGCTGCCACACGCACTTCGGTGATGGTGTTCCAGGCATGACAGGCGCTGCACTGCCCCTGCCAGCGGGGATAATCGGCACCACATTCATTACAGACAAATGCGCGTTTTGGAGCTTTCGCCACAGGGACCTCGTTATTTCTTCGCCAGGCTGGCTGAGAGAATGCAGAACACCCCCATCAGATCGGCGTGACGGATGGTGACTTCTGCTTTTTCATTCACTTTCGGTTTCGCGTGGAACGCAATGCCCAACCCAGCCGCTTTGATCATCGGCAGGTCATTCGCGCCATCGCCAATGCCGATGGTTTGTGTGGCCGGGATATCGTGTTCCTGGGCCAGGCGTTTCAGGGTGCTGGCCTTGTACTGCGCATCCACGATATCGCCCAGCACGTTGCCGGTGAATTTACCGTCGACCACTTCCAGATGGTTGGCAACCGCCTCCGTCAGGCACAGCTTGTCACGCAGATGATCGGCAAAGAAGGTAAAGCCGCCAGACGCAATCGCCACTTTCCAGCCCAGCGTCTCCAGTTTCAACACCAGCTGCGTGAGGCCTGGCATCAACGGCAGGCTGTCACGTACCTGATGCAGAATGTTTGCGTCGGCTCCTTTGAGGGTAGCCACGCGTTGACGCAGGCTGGCCGTGAAGTCCAGCTCACCGCGCATCGCACGCTCCGTCACTTCCGATACCATTTTGCCCGTACCGGCCAGCCTGGCGATTTCATCAATACATTCAATTTGAATGGCAGTGGAATCCATGTCCATCACCATCAGGCCTGGGTGGCGTAGCGACGGAAGTTTACCCAGCGGGGCAACGTCCAGCCCTTCGTCATGCGCCAGGCGGGTAGCGCGCGGGGTCAGCGAGCCGGCAAGGCGGATAACCTGATAATCTTCGATGCTCCATGCGGCCACGATCACCATTGCCGCGCCCAGCTTACGCTGCCAGTCGGTCAGACGTTCTTTATTCAATGCCCGCCCATACAGAAGCCATCCGCTACGACCCGCGTGATAATCCAGGGGCATGACCTCGTCGCCACTTAAAGAGAGCGGCAACCCTGGCCACTGAGAAACATCGTTGGGCAGGTCGCACCAGGTCAAATTATTCGGCATTACAGCTCCTGTAGGGGTATGTGCTGAGGTAAAAATAACGCATGAGGCTACCTTGTAACCAGCGCTTCTGGCAACATTAAGCCGCAAATTTTCAACAGGTGGAATATGGCTCGCGCAAAACTTAAATTCCGGCTTCATCGCGCCGTGATTGTGCTCTTCTGTCTGGCGTTGCTGGTCGCCCTTATGCAGGGCGCATCGTGGTTCAGTCAGAATCATCAACGCCAGCGCAATCCGCAGCTTGAAGAGCTGGCCCGCACGCTGGCAAAACAGGTCACGCTGAACCTTGCGCCGCTGATGCGTGCGGAAACGCCTGACGACAAGCGTATCAGCGTTGTGCTGCGGCAATTGACCGAAGAAAGCCGGATCCTTGACGCGGGCGTGTATGACGAGCGCGGCGATCTGATTGCCCGTTCCGGCGAAAGTATTGATGTGCGCGACAGGCTGGCGCTGGACGGCAAAAAAGCCGGGGGCTACTTCAACCAGCAAATCGTCGAGCCAATTCAGGGCAAAAGCAGCCCGCTGGGCTATCTGCGCTTAACCCTGGATACCCACACCCTGGCGACAGAGGCCAAACAGGTCGACAACACCACCAATATTCTGCGCCTGATGCTGCTGCTGGCGCTGGCTATCGGCGTCGTCCTGACCCGAACACTGCTGCAGGGGAAACGTACCCGCTGGCAGCAATCTCCTTTCCTGCTCACCGCCAGCAAGCCAGTGCCGGAAGAGGAAGAGAGCGAAAAGAAAGAGTAATCTACCTACACTCTACGGATTCCACGTTGCCGCCCACGCTGTGCAACGTGGAAAACGACGCGTTTTCAGGAAAGGAAATCTGCCATGTCTACACTGCGTCTGCTCATCTCTGATTCTTATGATCCCTGGTTCAACCTGGCGGTGGAAGAGTGTATTTTCCGCCAGATGCCCGCCACCCAGCGCGTGCTTTTCCTCTGGCGTAATGCCGATACGGTCGTCATCGGACGAGCCCAGAACCCGTGGAAAGAGTGCAACACTCGGCGCATGGAAGAAGACAATGTCCGACTGGCACGTCGCAGCAGCGGCGGCGGCGCGGTGTTCCATGACTTAGGCAATACCTGCTTCACCTTTATGGCGGGCAAGCCGGAGTACGACAAAACGATTTCTACCGCGATTGTGTTGCAGGCGCTGAACTCGCTGGGCGTGACGGCAGAAGCCTCCGGGCGTAACGATCTGGTGGTGAAAACGCCGGAGGGCGATCGCAAGGTCTCAGGCTCCGCTTACCGCGAAACTAAAGATCGCGGCTTCCACCACGGTACGCTGCTGCTCAATGCCGATCTCAGCCGTCTGGCAAACTATCTCAACCCGGATAAGAAGAAGCTCCAGGCCAAGGGCATTACCTCCGTGCGCGGGCGCGTGGCGAATCTGGTGGAACTGTTGCCGGGTATCAGCCACGAGCAGATTTGCAATGCCGTGCGCGAGGCATTCTTCGCGCATTATGGTGAACGCGTAGAAGCAGAAGTCATTTCGCCGGATAAAACCCCTGACCTGCCGAACTTCGCCGAAACCTTTGCCCGCCAGAGTAGTTGGGAGTGGAACTTCGGCCAGGCGCCTGCATTCTCGCATCTGTTGGATGAGCGCTTTACCTGGGGCGGCGTGGAGCTGCACTTTGACGTGGAAAAAGGCCATATCACCCGCACGCAGGTGTTTACCGATAGCCTGAACCCGGCACCGCTGGAGGCGCTGGCGGCACGTTTACAAGGCTGTCTGTACCGCGCCGATGCGCTGGCGCAAGAGTGCGATGCATTGTTGGGCGATTTCCCGGAGCAAGAGAAAGAGCTGCGGGAGCTGTCAGCGTGGATTGCAGGTGCGGTGAGATAACCTTTTATGCGAGCCGCTGGATAACCGAGGCGGCTGAGCTGAGTTTTTCCAGCATCGCGCGGGCAATCTCTTTAAAACCTGCGCTGACGCGCCCATCATCCGAAACCCTCTGCCAGAAATGCTCAGCGAGCGGTAAAGCAAACCTCCATGCCGCTTTGCTGACTGTGGCATCCACGTTGATATCCACGGCATCCTTACGCATGGCACCAGAGCTTGCAGGCGCATAAGCCATCGGCAGCATGTCGTAAACCGGGGCCACCGTCATTGGGGCTCGGGACAAATAAAACGAGAGATTGCCGGCATGCATGTCGCTGTTGGCAATCAGGCGCCCGAATGCCCAGATTCTTTCAATTTGCTGGCAGGAATCGTCCTCGATATACCCCGTGCTCGCCAGTTGGCGCGCGGTACCCGGCCATGTTCCCGGTAATGAGACATATTCACTTTGTAACGCTTCGAGAGAAACAATTTGTCTCCTCCCGCGTGCGGCCACGCAGTCAAACCTGATGCTCTCCAGAAAGACCTGCCCCCGTTCGCTGCATAATGCCATCGTCTGGCTCGCATTCACCTTCGCGTCCGACAACACGGATAGCGCAACAGATTCGGCAATCAGGAGATCGCCCCACCGCTCAGAAACTGCATTTCTTTCGTGGGCGCTAAATTTCACCAGCACGTGGGCATCGCCCTGAGCCGTCTGCGCGTAACAGGCAAATTTCGGTTGTTCGCCTCCGGCAGACGATCCCACGATTTCCCCCGCCAACGCCTCTTTGGCAAGCTGCTGATAACGATGTACTTTCTCGTGAGCCATAATAACGATGGGATCCGCAGAGATAACCCAGCGCTGATAGTTCTCCTCGCCAATTATCCACCCACCCGCATTGTCGCCATGCCAGATGCGAAGCGCATACAACACATCATCTTCCTGCCACATCCGGATGTCTTCTGGTAAATGTGTTGTTGCGGCAATGGCGCGCCCCCATGCCCGCCCCAGAAATCCTTGAGGACGAAGGTCGGTCAAATACCAGGGAAGCCCCTCAAACCATTGCCACTCCCCTGAAGCGAGTGCGACCAGACAGCTTCCCCGTGGCCAGCACGGGTAAATCACGCCAAACTGACTGGCGCTGCCCAATGTGCTGACTTGCCAGAGAGGAAATGAAGCGACACCGCGAATCGGTCTGATAAGCGCATAACGCGTAGCCCGCGCTTTGCCAAACTGCACCACCTCGTCATGTGTTGACACAAGACGCGAGAATGTCGCCTGGCTGATGCCCAGAGCCTGACGCAGTTCAGGAGCAGAACGCGGCCCTTGCAGGAGTAAATCGGTTAATGCGCTCATGGATGAATAGATTTATGAATAGATACTTGAATAGATTTATAGCTCTATTCTTCTGAAAAAAAAAGGGGATACAGGGAAGAGAAAAAATAAATGAATAGATAAACGGACAGCACAAAGGCCGCCCGTTTTAAAACAGACTTACTCTTTATCGCCCAGCAGAACAGATTCCAGCGCGATTTTGATCATATCGTTGAAGGTCGTCTGACGTTCAGCTGAGGTGGTCTGCTCGTGGGTACGGATATGGTCGGAAACGGTACAGATGGTCAGCGCTTTCGCACCGAATTCTGCCGCAACGCCGTAGATACCCGCCGCTTCCATTTCTACGCCCAGGATGCCGTATTTTTCCATCACGTCGAACATCTCACCGCCGTCCGGCGCATAGAACAGATCCGCAGAGAAGATGTTGCCGACGCGCGCATCAACGCCCAGCGCTTTGGCCGCATCAACCGCGTTACGCACCATGTCAAAGTCAGCAATCGCTGCAAAATCATGATCTTTAAAACGCATACGGTTGACTTTAGAGTCTGTGCACGCACCCATACCGATGACGATATCACGCAGTTTCACGTCCATACGCACCGCGCCGCAGGAGCCCACACGAATGATTTTTTTCACGCCGAAATCGGTGATCAACTCTTTCGCGTAGATCGAGCAGGACGGGATACCCATGCCGTGACCCATTACGGAGATTTTGCGGCCTTTGTAGGTGCCGGTGTAACCCAGCATGCCGCGCACGTTGTTCACTTCACGGATATCTTCGAAAAAGGTTTCAGCAATGTGCTTTGCGCGCAGCGGGTCGCCCGGCATCAGAACAACATCCGCGAAATCGCCCATTTCTGCGTTAATGTGAGGAGTTGCCATCTTCAGTTCCTTTTTAATGTATTTTTACCCTCTCCTTGCGGGAGAAGGTTGGGGTGAGGGCATCAGGCCGCACCCATGTTTCTCGTGGGAGAGAACTGGGGTGAGGGTATCAGACCACACCACCCCAAAACGGATTTACAGCATGTTTTTACCGTAGTCCATCGGCGAGGTGCCGAAGAACGACGCGACAGTCTGACCAATATCTGCGAAGGTTTCACGGTGACCGAGTGAGCCCGGTTTTACTTTCGGGCCATAGATCAGCACCGGAATGTGTTCGCGGGTATGATCGGTGCCCTGCCAGGTCGGGTCGCAGCCGTGGTCAGCGGTCAGGATCAGAATGTCATCTTCCCCTACCCACTCCATCAGTTCCGGCAAACGGCGATCGAACAGCTCCAGACCACCCGCATAACCGGCGACATCGCGACGATGGCCCCATGATGAGTCGAAATCAACGAAGTTGGTAAAGACGATTGTCTTATCACCCGCAACTTTCATTTCCTGAATGGTGGCGTCAAACAGCGCGTCCAGACCGGTGGCTTTCACTTTTTTGGTGATGCCGCAGTTGGCGTAGATGTCCGCGATTTTACCCACGGAAACCACCTGCCCGTCTTTCTCATCGACGAATTTCTGCAGCACGGTCGCTGACGGTGGCTCAACGGCCAGGTCATGACGGTTACCGGTACGCTGGAAATTCCCGGCTTTATAGCCAACAAACGGACGGGCGATCACGCGACCGATGTTGTAACCCCCTTCGGTCAGCTCTTCGCGAGCGATTTCGCACAGCTCGTAGAGTTTATCCAGACCGTAGGTCTCTTCATGGCAGGCAATCTGGAACACGGAGTCAGCAGAGGTATAGAAAATCGGCTTGCCGGTTTTCATATGCTCTTCGCCCAGTTGGTCGAGAATAACCGTACCGGAAGAGTGGCAGTTGCCGAGGTAGCCCGGCAGGTTTGCGCGTTTCACCAGTTTATCCAGCAGCTCCTGCGGGAAGCTGTTGTCATGATCGGAGAAATAGCCCCAGTCGAACAGAACCGGTACACCGGCGATTTCCCAGTGGCCTGACGGGGTGTCTTTGCCGGAAGAGAGCTCATGCGCCCAGGCGTATGCGCCCACCACTTCCGCGTTGCCGTCCATGCCGGCTGCAATTTTACCCGTAGAACCTTCGTGTGCTTTGACCAGGCCCAGGCGGGTCAGGTTAGGCAGATTCAATGGGCCTTTACGACCGTTGTCCGCTTCGCCTTTAGCACAGGCTTCTGCGATGTGACCCATGGTATCGGAACCCACGTCACCAAAACGCTCGGCATCTTCTGTTGCGCCGATGCCGAAGGAGTCCAGCACCATAATAAATGCACGTTTCATATTGTTCTCCGTACGTAGTGCTTCAAAAAAGAGCGATCAGATCAGTATATCGTTAATGGGTAATGCGTCGCCAGACCGTTGGCGTCTCTTTTGGCGCTTTATCAGCAATCACAATCGCCGCTTTGACCGCATTTGCCGCTTCCTGCCAGCTGGCTTCATCTTTTGCGTGGATGACGGCTAACGGACGCTGACCGTCGATGGCATCACCCAGGCGAGCCATATCGGTAAAGCCAACGCTGTAATCAATAATGTCGGACGCCTGACGACGACCACCGCCCATGGAAACCACCGCCATACCCAGCGCGCGGGTGTCCATCTGCGCGATGAACCCTTCATTGTCGGCATACACGGCCTTGCTGAGGGTCGCGGTCGGCAGATATTTGTCGTAGTTCTCGACGAAATCGGTCGGGCCTTTTTGTGCCGCCACCATGCGACCGAAGATCTCCGCCGCTTTGCCATTATCCAGCACCGCCTGCAATTTGCTGCGTGCCTCGGCGTCATCTTTCGCCAGTCGGCCGGAAACCAGCATCTCGACGCACAGCGCCATCGTCACGTCCAGCAGACGCGGGTTGCGGTAATCACCGGTCAGGAAGCGTACGGCTTCACGGACTTCAACGGCGTTACCCGCACTGGAAGCGAGCACCTGATTCATATCGGTGAGCAAGGCGGTGGTACGCACGCCCGCACCGTTGGCCACGCCGACAATCGCCTGCGCCAGTTCAGCAGAGAGCTCAGGTGTCGGCATAAACGCGCCGCTGCCCACTTTGACGTCCATCACCAGCGCGTCCAGCCCTTCCGCCAGTTTCTTGGCCAGAATAGAGGCGGTGATCAACGGGATAGAATCGACCGTTGCCGTAATATCGCGCGTGGCGTAGAAGCGTTTGTCCGCCGGCGCTAAAGAATTCGTTTGTCCGATAATCGCCACGCCCACATCTTTAATGATGTCGCGGAAACGACTGTCGTCCGGGAAAATATCAAACCCTGGAATGGCTTCCAGTTTGTCGAGCGTACCGCCGGTATGACCGAGGCCACGACCGGAGATCATCGGGATATAACCGCCACAGGCTGCCACCATCGGCCCCAACATCAGCGAGGTCACATCGCCCACGCCGCCAGTGGAGTGTTTGTCGACGATAGGTCCGTTGAGATTGAGGTGTTTCCAGTCGAGGACAGACCCTGAGTCTCGCATCGCCATGGTCAGCGAAACGCGCTCCTCAATTGCCATGTCGTGGAAGAAAATGGTCATCGCCAGCGCGGCAATTTGCCCTTCGGACACGGTGTTATCACGGATCCCGTTGATAAAGAAACGGATCTCTTCATCACTGAGTGCGTGACCATCACGTTTTTTGCGAATAATTTCTTGTGCGAGAAACACGGTAACCCCCTGATTAATCAGATTGAATGCAGCGAAAAACCCACTGCAATGAATGATTACGCTAAATAATTCGAGTCGCAGTTTCTGTAGTCCGGCCAAGCGTAGCGCCGCCGGGGAGATCCCGGAGTCGGCGCGCGTGGGCCTCGTCCGGGCTACGATAATGAATTAGTAGCCGCTTGCGCTCTTACCGTCGCCGTGGCCCAGCGCCTTGAGCAGGCTTGCCAGCAGGCTGGAAGCACCAAAGCGGTAGTGGCGAGAATCTGCCCAGTCAGCGCCAAACAGGTCGTCGGCAATGGCGAGGAACTTCTGTGCGTCTTCCGCTGAACGCACGCCGCCAGCCGGTTTGAAACCAACAGTCTTCTCCACGCCCATATCGCGAATCACTTCCAGCATGATGCGCGCGCTTTCCGGCGTAGCATTCACTGGCACTTTACCGGTGGAGGTTTTGATAAAATCGGCACCCGCTTTGATAGAGATTTCAGACGATTTGCGAATCAGCGCCTCTTCTTTCAGCTCACCGGTTTCGATAATGACTTTCAGCAGAACATTGGCCGCCGCACAGGCGTCTTTACAGGCCTTAACCAGATCAAAACCAACCTGCTCATTACCTGCAATCAGCGCACGGTAAGGGAATACCACGTCCACTTCATCTGCACCGTAAGCAATCGCCGCACGGGTTTCCGCCAGCGCGATCTCGATATCGTCGTTACCGTGCGGGAAGTTAGTGACCGTCGCGATACGGATGTCCGGCGTACCCTGCTCTTTCAACGTCTTGCGTGCAATCGGGATAAAACGCGGATAGATGCAGATAGCGGCAGTGTTGCCGACCGGGGTTTTTGCCTGATGACACAGTGCGATCACTTTTTCATTGGTGTCGTCGTCGTTCAGGGTGGTCAGGTCCATCAGTTTCAACGCACGCAGGCTGCTTGCAGTTAAATCGGTCATTTCTCTCTCCGTCGGTGTAAGCCGCTTAAATACGGGTCTGTTATTATTCTAACATCAACCCATCATTGCACTTCGATACTCATCACAGTTAATGAAAACAACATTCACATTTGCAAAACCATAATGAGACATTCATCAAATTTTTAGCCTTAACAAGGCCGCATACCCGGGCTTTTAGGTGTGTGGATCAAAGGCAGGTTCCGTTCGGCTACTTACACTGGGCCGGACGCTCAAGGAATAAGAGGAACGAATATGTCCACGCCAAATGATTCAGCATACCTGGCTCGTTGCCAGCAAATTGCGACCAGCGACACCCTGACTCCGGCACAGAAACGCCACTTTCTGGCGCTGGAGGCCGAGAACAGCCTGCCTTATCCCCCCCTTGCGCAAGAGGCGCGAACGGCGCTTGATGAGGGGACCATTTGCGATATGTTCGAAGGGCACGCGCCCTACAAACCGCGCTATGTTTTGCCGGATTATGCGAAATTCCTCGCGAATGGCTCGCAGTGGCTGGAACTTGAAGGGGCAACCGATCTCGACGACGCGCTATCGATGCTCACCATTCTGTATCACCATGTTCCGTCCGTCACATCCATGCCCGTTTACCTGGGGCAACTGGATGCGATCCTGCAACCATATGTTAGAATTCTAACACAAGACGAAATCGATATTCGAATAAAACGTTTCTGGCGTTATCTCGACAGAACCCTGCCAGATGCGTTTATGCATGCCAATATTGGCCCTGCCGACACGCCCATCACCCGCGCCATTCTGCGTGCCGATGCAGAGCTTAAGCAGGTTGCGCCTAATCTGACCTTTATTTATGACCCGGATATTACGCCGGATGATTTACTGCTTGAGGTGGCGAAAAACATCTGTGAATGCAGTAAGCCACATATCGCCAACGGGCCGGCAAATGATAAAATTTTCACAAAAGGTGGCTATGGCGTCGTCAGTTGTTACAACTCGCTGCCGCTGGCCGGTGGCGGCAGTACGCTGGTTCGCCTGAACCTGAAAGCGATCGCCGAACGAAGCAACAGCATCGATGACTTCTTCGCCCACCAGCTTCCCCACTACTGTCAGCAGCAAATCGCCATCATCGATGCGCGCTGTGACTTTCTCTACGCGCAATCCGGCTTCTTTGAGAATAGCTTCCTGGCCGCCGAAGGGTTGATCGACCCGCAACGTTTTGCGCCCATGTTCGGTATGTATGGTCTGGCCGAAGCGGTGAATACGCTGTGCGAGAAAGCGGGTTCATCCGCCCGCTACGGTAAAAGTGAGGAGGCTAACACGCTGGCCTGGCGCATCAGTGAACAGCTGGCAACCTTTGTCGCCAACACGCCGGTTAAACATGGCTGGAATCAGCGCAGCATGCTCCATGCGCAGTCCGGCATCAGTTCGGATATTGGTACCACCCCGGGCGCGCGCCTGCCTTACGGCGATGAACCGGATCCGATAAGCCACCTGCTGACGGTTGCACCGCATCATGCCTGGTACACAGCGGGCATCAGCGACATTCTGACCCTCGACGAGACGGTGAAACACAATCCGCAGGCCGTGGTGCAACTCTGCCTCGGGGCCTTTAAAGCCGGGATGCGCGAGTTTTCCGCCAACGTCAGCGGTAACGATCTGGTGCGCGTCACCGGGTATATGGTGCGCCTGTCGGATCTGGAAAAATTCCGCGCAGAAGGATCTCGCACCAATACCACCTGGCTGGGAGAGGAAGCCGCCCGCAACACCCGCATCCTTGAAAGACAACCGCGCGTGGTGAGCCATGAGCAGCAGATGCGCTTCCGTTAGTAAAATCATCCCGTTCTCCTGCGTCGATGGGCCAGGCAGTCGTCTGGCCCTGTTTTTACAGGGCTGCAATCTGAACTGTAAAAACTGCCACAATCCGTGGACGATCGGGTGCTGCAATCACTGTGCACAGTGCGTTCCCGCCTGTCCGCATGGCGCCTTAACGCTTGCCGATGGGCGGGTCAACTGGAATGTCAGTGCCTGCCAGCAGTGCGATACCTGCGTGCACCTGTGCCCGCAGCAGTCCACGCCAATGGCGCAAACGCTAGACGTGGCGGAAGTGCTGACCCATGTGCGCAAAGCGACAATGTTTATCGAGGGCATCACCGTCAGCGGCGGAGAGGCCACAACCCAGCTGCCGTTTCTGGTTGCGCTGTTTCGGGCGCTTAAATCCAGCCCGGACTTGCGACACCTCACCTGTCTGGTCGACAGTAACGGCCTGCTGGGCGAAACGGGTTGGCAAAAACTGCTGCCGGTGTGTGACGGGGCGATGATCGACCTGAAAGCCTGGGGCAGCGAGCACCACCGATATCTGACCGGGCGCGATAATGCACAGATCAAGGCCAGCATCCGTCTTCTGGCAGCCCATCAGCGGCTGGCGGAGTTACGTTTACTGGTTATCCCTGACCAGTGTGATTATCTGCAACATATTGATGAATTGAGCGAATTTATCGGTGAATTAGGGGATGTGCCGGTGCGCCTGAATGCCTTTCATGCCCACGGCGTGTATGGCGAAGCAAAGCAGTGGCGCAGCGCCACCGCCGGAGATGTGGAACCGCTGGCGCAGGCGCTGGAAGTGCGTGGCGTTAAACGAGTGATCCTGCCAGCGTTGTACCTGTAACTCAGGTTAATGAAAACGTGGCGTGGGTATTGTCGAACAGCGCCTGGGCAATCACGTCCGGCGCTTCCGGGCGTAATTCACAGAGTGTGTCAAAGACCCGTGCCGCCTGCTCCGGGCGATTCGGTTGGCCCTGGAAACCGTTTAACGGCATATCCGGGGCGTCGGTTTCCAGCAACAGGGCGTTTAGCGGCAACTGCGCCATCACCTCGCGGGTTTTGCTGGCGCGCGGATAGGTGATCGTGCCGCCCACGCCAATTTTATAGCCCAGACCGATAAAACGTTCCGCCTGCTGCAGGCTTCCGGCAAAGCCGTGCACCACACCGGTTCGCGGTAAGTCGTGGCGCTTAAGATGCATCGCCAGCTTGTCGTGCGTGCGGCGTGAATGCAGGATAACCGGCAGATCAAAGCGTTTTGCCAGCTTTAGCTGAGCATCCAGCACCGCCTGCTGGCGTTCAAACTGCGGATCGTCGCGATACAGATCCAGGCCAATTTCGCCGATCGCCACCACCTTCTCCGGATGCGTTGCCAGCAGTTGTTCCAGGCGATCCACGCACGCTGGCGTGTGTTCTTCAATAACAATCGGATGCAGCCCCAGCGCGGCATAAAGCGCCGGATAATCCTGGGCAAGTTTGATGACGCGGGCAAAATACTGTGAGCCAGTCGCCGGAACGATAATCTGCTCGACCCCAACGGCAGCAGCGCGGGCGATACTGTTCGCTTCATCATCCTGAAAGGGGGGAAAATCGAAGTGACAGTGAGTATCGATAAAGCGGAACGTCACGCCGTATCCTCGTTATTAAAGGGCACATCATTGGCCTGAAACGCACTGACAAGTGGCGTATCGGCCGCATCGTTGGCCACAGCGGCCGGTGGCACCACAATGGTCGCCGGTGTCGCCACCCGCGGAGTATGGCGAATTAATGGCGGCGCGTCTGCCAGTAGTTTACCAACGGTTGCCAGGAAATAGCGCCCGCAGAGCCGTCCCAGCTTGTAATCATCCCGTAGCGCCGGTAAACGGCTTCCCAGCACCATACTGTGCAGCAGTTTCGGCGGGTAGATTTCAAAAATGCGCAGCTTACCCGGCGGCGCTTCGATAAATTTCTGCGTCGCCGAATAGGTTTTCTCGTGGTGCTGAACCAGATTAACAAAAGGCTGCAGGCTGCTTTCCCCCAGCCAGCGTTCCATTCGTTTAAACCACTGAGGGGTGTAATACATTTGTGACGGCACGGTGCGGATCACCACAATGGTTTTCGCGCCGCGTTTCGCCGCTTCCTGAACGGGGATGGCATCGCTGACGCCGCCGTCCAGATAATTCACCCCATTAAGGGTGACGCCAGGACGGTAGAAGCCTGGAATAGCGCTGGAGGCGCGAATGATATCCAGCCAGCTGTCACTGTCCGGAAAGAAGTATTCCGGCGTGTAATCATCCTTGCGGCAGGCGCACATGTAGAAGCTTTTTCCGGCGTCAAAGGCGCGCGCGGCGTAATCCATCGCCAGCGGCATCTGGCTGGCGGTGGAGTCAATCAGCCAGTCCAAATCGACCAGATTGCCCCCGCGCACGAAACGCACGGGGTCAAAAAAGTCGCGGGAGGTGGTGTAACGCATGATGACTTTGCGGGCATAACCGGGTTGATTACACAGGTAGGCCGACAGGTTTTGCGCCCCGGCCGAGGTGCCAAGAAACAGGTCAAAAGGATTGAATCCGGCGCGCATAAATTCGTCCAGTACGCCAGCCGTGAAGATGCCCCGTTGGCCGCCTCCCTCACAAACCAGTGCGAGTCGGCCCGGGCGAAATGGTGTTAACGCTAATGGCGCGATATTGCCAGGCGTAACGGGAATATGCTGCCCCACCCTGCTTTCCTTCAATTCTTATTGATGGCGGATTCAACTCCGAAGTGCAACGCTAAGCCGCCAATCTTAGCTCTGCAAACACCACAGACGGTTGCCTG
>NZ_CBFFRL010000113.1:0-16163 GCF_965644215.1 Phytobacter sp. V69 | reverse complement strand
GCTTCCATCGGGAATAAGGATCTGGCAGCCTGAGTTCCCAACTAAAATACTCTCCAGGAAAACCGGGGCGGTTCAGGTTAACTGTTCTGAGGTTAACCATTCCATGCGTTTTACTTTAAACATATGCTCGCACATTTTCTCGGCATAATTCCACGGCCGATTTGCATCTGCAAGTAATGCTCCGATTTTTGCCAGCATGGAATCACGTGAGCGGGCCACTTTTGGACGGCGACCATGTTTAGCTGACTGGCGAGGAAAACCCTGCTCATGCATGTATTCCCTGACTACCTGCAACTCGTCGAGCGTGCATTTTGTCGAGGATGTTTTACCGTTGCATAACCGTGCCAGAACGCTGCGGTATGTAACATCATCCCATCCCAGATGAGCCTGACCTGCTTTGATAGCTCCGATAAGGCCTCTTTTGGCTGGCGTGGACATATTGCCTCCTGTTGGTTGCCATTATCGCAGGCACTCGACACAGTGCCTGCTGTAATGACTCAAACAATGGGTTCCAGATGATTGACTGAGATACCTCCCAATTTACCCTCAACTCGCACAACCACACGTCCGTTGCGCATATGCCAGGCTTCTGAACTGGTGACTACGGTCTCCCGTGCTGACACGCCTGGTGTGAGGTAATAATTGAACTGCGTACCAACGGGATAGCGCTGGTTAAATACCTTTGCTGATGTGTTACGCAGAAGGTTTTTCATTCACTTTATCCCCCGCAGTTTCTTGAATCGCTCAATGGCTTTCTTCATTTCAGCCTGGACTTCCTTTGTCCGGATGTTGTGATTACTGGCATCGTAGAACTTGAATCGCGTTTTCAGTGGGACAGTAACGTGCTCGACAACCTGGCTGTTGTCACTGAAGAACCAGATACGGCGAGCGCCACTGTCCTGGAACTGGCAACCTGTCACATTAATCACGGTGCACCTCCGCTACCGCACGAAGCGGGTTTCGTTTGCGAAGAACTGCGGCAGGTACGCTTTCCCAGTCCTGACACAGAAGCAACAGACCAAGCTCACAGGCACGATCAACCTCTCTGGTTGCACCTGTGCTTTTGTCCCAGCCATTAAGCAGGAATATCGCATCAGCCTGTTCCAGCATGGCAAGCGTGATTTGCAGATACTGGCCATGCAGCAGGCCATCGGGCAGAATGGCAGGGTTGAGCACGGTAAAACCGCGTTCTTCGAGAATGCTGGCTTCGGTATTGAACTCTCTGCGGTTGAAGTTGTGATACCCGGTCATTGGCCCGGCAATAAACACAACGGGCTTGCGCTGTTGTTCGCTCATGCCGCACACTCCTTTTTCTTCTCGTCTGCAGCCAGTACCCGAATGGGGATCCGACTCATATGCATGGTGTACCCGGTCTTAACTTCCAGGTCGGCGTATTGATCCAATAGGTGGAGGTTATGCCGCGCACCATTCGCCATATCGTTGCGGGAGGCCATGATGCAGAACACACAACTCAGTCGCTCATTACCCAGGGCGTAGGCATAATGAGGTTCCTGTCCAGCCTGGCGAATGACAAAGAACACCTCCTCCGTAAGCAGTTCATGAACCGGTAGCCATTCGTACCAGGTATTAACCGAGTTGCTGATCCCCATTTTGCTGAACACCGGGCGCTTAGCTCTCCCTGATGACTCCTGAGCACGCAATCCAAGGCAGTTAACGATGGTTTTAAACCCGTTGGCTTTTGCATACCGACGAACTTCACGCTGGATAGGGCCACGCTTTAGGTCGCTGGTGCATTGCCTAGTACTGGACGATGGCCAACTCGGAACTTCCGGGCGGTTTTTGAACCGACGCTCGACCATCTCGAAAAAGGTCTTACTCGCCCGAGCGACGATGAAGGGCAATCCCGCGTTTTCTGCCTGCATTTTTGCCAACTCCAGAGCGCCCGGCCACTCAATTACACCAAGTGCCGCGTGCACAACGATAATTTGTGCCGTGGGGATAATCTCAAGCAGCTTAATTAGCATTACCTGACTGTCTTTCCCACCACTGTGGTTTGAACAAATAGCGAGTTATCGCAGATGAGACTGTGTATTGCAGAGGGGATCATGATTGCGCCTCCTCTGGTTGGCCAGTGGCCCGATCAAAGCGTTCAATCTCGGCACTGATGAGTGCGCCAGCTTTTACGAGGTTGCGGCGATAGCCTGATGGTTTGAAGCTGTCATCATGCCAGTCGGCAGGCCAGTATTCGGTTGCCGCCATTGGTTCGATATAGCTTATTGCAGCCGCTGCCAGTTCTCCCAACACATAGCTATCATCCTGCTGCGTAGAAAAACCTTTAACAGATTGCTGGCGGCGACGTTCAGCAATGATATCGATAATGGCCGCTGGCAACAGAGCATCGCTGTTTTTCATCACCTGCAGAGCGTCATACAATAATGCCTGCGCCGGGTTGAGTGAGTTCTGAATGGCATGCAGGCCAGCGGCGCTGAACTGCCCGACCAAACGTCCGACGATGTCGTTATATGCCTTATTCCGGATTACCAGCTCAGCAATCTGGTTATCGCGTAACGCAATAGCCTTTTCGGAATCTGCAATCAGCCCGTCAACATATTCACTTGCGTAAGTCAGTTTGTTCATTTGGTCACCCCGATTAGATCAGCCTGTGTTTTTGAACCGTTTACTGCTTGATGCAACTGCGCGTCGCGGCCAGCGCAAAAGCCCATATGTGCGGCATCGTCAGTACCTCTGGCTTTGCCGGGTTTACGCGATTCCTGCATTTCCAGACCCTGGCTGAATTTCCGTTCGCGGTATGCCTCCATAAGGGTGGTTTCGGCATCGGTCACAACAAAGTCACTAACTACGGCGTAGGCACCGTTGACCCATGCAGAGCAGAACGTGTCGGCGCGGGCAATCTTTGTGGCTGGCTTGATGTTTTTACGCATTGTCGCGATGTATTCCCGACGCGCCTTAGCCAGTTGCTTCCCCAGTACCTCAAAGGAATAGGCCGCAATCTGAGGGCGTTCGTCGGGTCCGTAATAGTGAATCGTGCGTTTTGCTGGCTTGTTCCAGTGGTCACTGCCATGACTGGTGTAAAACTTCACGCCAAAAACTCGGGCGATCATGATGGCAAGCAGGGCCATGTATTCCGGCATCTTCTCAGCATGGGAGGGCGCTTTCTGAGTGGAGGCTTCATTGATATCAATGAAGTCGACATCAGTTGCTGACAACTTGTGTGTCTCCATTAATCGCTGAGCGCGACGCATGGCCAGCGCGGCTTCTTCGGCGCTGGAATTATTACGGGCCATTGCCAGCAGCTTTTTAATTCGCTGCAGATATTTATCTTTATTTTCCATTTTCTGCCTCTTAATAATTTGCGGGTTTTAAATGGGTAATATCAACGCCACCAGTAACACTCGTAACCGAGACCACAACTGCACCATGCCCCAGCGACCACGCTTCTGAACGCGTCGTGACAGCCACGCCAGCACCATTTTTGCGGGAGTGGTAAATAAAGGCAGAACCGGTCGAATACGCTGCATTAAACTGTTCTGCTGTCATTTTCTTAATAAATCCGGACATAGAATCTCCTGAATCAGGCGTAAGCCAGCCCCTGCGGGTTTACGCCATATTTAAAAGGTTTTTAATAAGCCGTTATTTTCAGTGCGTCGGTTTCAGCGATTTAATATTCGCGAAATAAGGCTCCTGATTAATTTCCACAACGGTGACTTCTTTCCAGTCGCGGGCAATATCCACCGTACTGACCACCCGCCCACCACGAAGAAACGGTGACGGCTGGTAAATGAAGGTGCTGCCCACCGGATATTTCCCGTTAAACTGTTTCGCTTTCACCCGGCACACCCCAGCCGCGATGTACGGCGTTAGCACAGAACTCAATACGGGCACCGGCCCACTGGCGATTTACCGCAACGCCGGATAAGAAAAGTGCCTTGCTCCAGATTTCTGCCGCTTTCTGAAACTCCCCGCGTTTCTCTGCCTGTACGGCTTTGAATGCGTAAGACATAAAAGGGGAAGCCGGGCTGCCGGCATTGATCTCCTGGACGTAAACCGCCATCTCACACCCCCACGCCAGCGATATCGAGGGGGATTGGGCGATACTGATCGCTTTCACCAACCCGCTCGTAAACCCGGATATACGCACGACTGCCCACCACCTGCACAGCTTCGCCGATGGCCTCCATCGCCTTGACCCATCGCTCATCTTTAATATCGAGACGACGCAGCGCCAGCACCGCGCCAGTGTTGACTTCACCTTCTTTCTCGGTCTGGAATGCACGGGAAATGATGGCGCGGATTTCAGCACGGGCACCCTCTGTCCAGTCAGCCAGGCACTCATCAATCAGGGCTTTTGCCGCCTGCAGGCGCTCGTCAAAAGCTATGCGGTCCTGCATTGCCCGCTGAATTTTGTAGCGCCCGTCGTAGCAATAGAGCGTGACATTGCCTTTTTTACCGCCAAGGTTCACACCATACTGACTGGCGGAGATATCCACGAACGCGCCGATGTCAGAGAAGCCGCTAAGCTTGAACTCGGTCAGTGCAGCACTCAGCGCAATGGCTTTTTCGACAATGCCGCGCACCAGATCATCACGCATCTGGTCGGTATCTTTAATAAGGCTGACGGGGGTCAGGACACCTTTGGCATCAACCCAGTAGCCATCCGGTACGGTTTTATCAGTAAACTGTTTGTTTTCAGTGGACATTAGCTTTTCCTTCTTTGTTAAGCAGTGTTGATTTGTCTTTTTTGAGCACGTTCATGACTTTCCCATGAACAATGCCCGCGAGCCCGGCTGCGACAGCAGCAGCTAACTTTTTAAGCCCCGGCGTATCACCGTCATCAGCTTCATTGCTGCATTCAACAGCGAGGCCGCGCGGATTGTTCCGGAGGGTGATGATTATTCTTGCCATCTCACTTCTCCTGCGGCATAGGCCTGATGGTGACGCTGTTGTGGTTGACGTATTTAACAAACATGGCGCTGCAGAACGGGCAGGTACTGATACTGTTCCACACATCGCCCAGCGGCGCTGCCGGCGTTTCAATCTCTTCATGGCAGCGCGGGCATGAAAACATCAGCACCTTCCCGCCACGCTCTTTCACTCTGGCGATAAACGCCTGATATTGCTGTTTCACGGTATACATCCTAATGAATGGACTCAGACCAGACCACACGGCATCCGCTTTCATCCAGATAAACCCCCTGGCGAAAGCGCCCGAAGCGGTCATTGCCGGTATGATCAAAGCGGGCACGCCCCTGTCTTTTTATCTCTTCACACCAGGCATGACGGGCTATCCGGATGACCGGCTGCGCGTGGCGAAGGGATACACTTTTCACCCGTACACCCTTTGCTGACAGAAACATAATCAGCGTCTCAGCCCGGATAAGCGCAGACATAACGCCGGCATTGGTGATGTTCTCAGTAAGACTGACCATCGCTGTACCCTCAGTTAATGAGCATTTCTGCGAACTTACGGACAGCACCTGCGCTGACCGCATTACCGCTGATTTCGCTGTGACGACTGACACCGCGAACCAGCTTGAAAAGACGACGTGCATTGCCGTGGCTCGCCTTAAACAGCGCCTCACTGACGTCCTGGCTTGCCGCATCCGGCAGCATACTGGCGGCGATATCACTGATATCGGTTTGCGGCAGGGCGTCGCCGATGTTGAGAGCAAGACCGACGCGGCTGTAAAGCTGCTGGTACTCACCGCGTTTACCTTTAAGGTTGATGATGAGGCGCGGCATACCTGCCAGAACTAGGCCGATGCCGGCTTTGTCGTGGATACGGCGTAACGTCTCCAGCGCCCGGTATGGCAAGTTCTCTGCCTCATCGACCATCAGCAGACGACCGGAATCACGCAGAGCGGCAATACAGGCCTCACTGAGTTCATGCATATTGCCGCGCTTGCTCAGGCCCAGCAGACCGCAGAGTTCTTCCAGCACGACGCGGGCGGTATAGCCGGGGTCAGCCTCAATCAGCAGCGCATCACGATTGTGTGCGGCGTACTCACGCAAAATCATGGTCTTACCGAGTCCCGCAGCGCCGTAAATAACGTTAAGGTCGCCATCAAGATGCGCCAAGCGGATAACTTCAAGTCCTTTACGGGACGTGACGGTCGGGACATAACGCGGTGTGATACGTCGGGATTTCTCTTTCTCGGCTTCACGGGTAATGAAACTCCGGGCCAGTTCGTCGATGCCGCGAACGTCGCCGGGATAGATGCCCTTGAGATACTGGCTAATGACGGCAGTGCTCTTGCCAAAGATGCGGGCCACCTCCGTCTGGCTGTATCCTTTTTTGTCCATCAGCTCTTTCAGTTCTGTATGCATATTCATCTGTCTCTCACTTACCGGAGTTACCGGTTTTTTTCAGGTATTCATCACGGTCGGTTTCGAGGAAGAAATAATGTTCTTCTTCGGTAACTTGGCTGTACTCAGCCGGAATAAAGCTGGTCAGGTCATCAAAGCGCTGGCCCGGCAGAACTGAACGGCCCTCGGCTTCAATCTCCTGGCGTTTGTCGTCAACACGGCTCAGGCGGCGCTGACGACGTTTCTCAATGGCAACATTCATGGCACTGACCGGAATAGCCGCACGCTTGTTGCCGTTCCAGATGGCGGTGCAGACGTAGGAACCATCCATGCGCCGCACAATGACGGACTGAGGGTCATGAATATCGAAGGCGACACGAACCTCTTCGCTGTCGACCCGGATAAGCTCTTCCGAGAAATAGTCGTTATTAAAGAGACGCAGCCAGCCGCGCTGAGCGGTACGAACCATTTCAGGCATAAAAGCTTCGCGCAACTCAACGTCCGTCAAGTACTCAATATCGTCGCCTTCGACTTCCATAACGGCACGGCGGTACGCTGCGGGCGTCATATGCTTACCGTTACGCTTTGGCAGTTCGCGATGTTCGTAGGTGTTGTTGTAGACGTCCACTTCCTCAGCGATCGCATCAAGCAACTGTTGCCATGAAGGAAGCTTCCCCAGAGCAGTACGTTGTACGGGCGTCAGTTCGCGGCCATTTTCCTGGGCTTTGACGGCCGACTGAATAGCGCGAGCCGTAACGCGGACATGCTCCTGGTCGGCGCTGTCACCACAGAAGGTGTCGTACTGCATGGCCACGCGCCGGGGAATTCCCTTGTTCAGACGTTCGATGATGCCGCGCGACTGCGGACGCCCCGGAATACTGGTCGGGTGCTCGATACCCAGGCGACTGAAAATACCGGTCACATCTGCATCGAGCGTTTTGTTGGTTTCACCGCCGCCGTTATCTGAATAGACAAACAGCGGTTTACCGAAATGTTTCATCGCATAGCGATAGGCATCAGCAACAGCAATGATGCTTTCAGACAGTGCCAGACTCCAGCCGACGACATAGCGTGTACGGCCATCAATAATCAACGTCAGTTCCGGGGTAAACGGGCGACCATGGTCCGGATGTGCGACCTTCATTTCCAGTGACTTACCATCTGCAATCCAGCAGCCGTTAACCGGCATCATCGACCAGTCACGCTTCTGGAAGCATTCGTAGGCCAGCGCGGCAGAACCGCTGACGCGGCCACGGGCTTTCTCGCGGCGGGGCAGTTTCTCCATTGCGCGACGAACGGCATCATAGGAAGGACAGGCTGCCACCATCGCAGGCTGGCCTGCATAGACAACGGCCCATTCAGCCTGAAAGTCGCGATACGCCTCACGCAAATTGGGGCCTTTGCGGTTGCGCCAGTGCGCGAGGAAGTCCGGAAGCCACTTAATCTGTTCCGGTTTTTTCGCTTTAAGATGACCGGGTGCCAGCATGGCCATTCGCTCAACGCCAGGCTTTGTGGTTTCAAAAATTGTCAGCCATTCCTGCAGACTGCGGGAGCCGACGCCTGCACGGCTGGAACCCTTACGGGCATTGGCAAGCTCTGCCGACTTCATCAGATGTTCGGGCAACATCCCCTTACGGGACTCCAGGGAAACATAATTGACAGCTGCGGTACGTGACATGCCGGCATCGCGCAGTTTTTCGACAAACATCACCAGCGTGGCACGGGCATCGGCGATCTCTTTTTGCTTTGCTGTCAGCGAACCTACTTCACGCTCAAGCAGCGCCGGACACTGACGAATCAGTTCCAGTCCTTCGCGCTGTTTTACAGTGGATGTTTTACGCGCGGTCACCGGGATAGCAGTCGAATGATTAGCCAGAATATTTTGATATATCTGGGCCCGGATAACTTCTTGGGCACTAAGCGGTAAGCTATCAATCGCATACTCAATACCACCACCTCGACCAGATCTTGCACGTGAAACCCATTGATGTTTTTTTGCTCTTACGACTATGCCCGGACGCGTTTCCGGCATTCCAGGTAAACGCATCTCAGCAAGCTCTTGAGCGGTATAATGTGTTTTCAGGTTATTCTGGTTCATATGATTAATTCCATTCACCTGAAAATGCTTTATGATAACGAGTGGGCCAGATTTGATCTGGTGAAATGCCAATTGCGTCAGCAATGATTTGCTGACCTTTTGGCCAAGGCCGGTCCAATGCATTTTTTAATGCTCCTGCACTTTTATAGCCATGGTGCAGTGATAAGCGACGTAGCGACCACCCCTGTTTGTGAAGAGCTGCAACAATATCGGCTCTATGCCAGTCAGATTCTTTCTGGCTTTTTTTGCGCTCTCAAATGTACTCATTGGTTAATCTCCGTGATTCAACTCATAAGTACAACATAATCGAATTCGAGTCATGCAAACCTGAAAACGAATTTATTTGTCTGTTTTCAGGTTTAATTTGCCCCAAAAAGACCTAAATATTGGTTAATTATCTACTAATTCAGTTAGTTAGATAAAACATGAAAAACTTGAAAATAAGTTGAGAGAATTTACTAGATATGGGAAATAAACCTGAAAATGAGTTAAAGAGTGAAATAGGTGCTCGGATACGAACTCAAAGAGAAGCTCTAAAGCTCTCCAGAAGTTATGTCGCAGAGAAACTGGGCGTGGCGTTATCAACATTGCAAGCATGGGAAAATGAAGAGAGGGAACCCAGTGCCACACATATACTGAGGCTTTCCGAATGCCTGAGTACTTCGGTTGCCTGGCTGGTTGCAGGAAGTGAAGAGCAGGAAACTTCATCACTGTTGCCTACATCAACATCTGGAGCAACGGCGCTTGATGTTAAAGGCAATCAGGTTGACTTGGATGAGTTTGTTTTCGTACCTCGATACAATGTTTCTGCATCAGCAGGATACGGAGCATTGAACGATGATGAGAGCCCTATGTTTACGGTGAGTTTTCGTCGGTATTGGGTCGTGAATCATTTGAAGGCTGACCCACGAAAACTCTCGGTCATTAGCGTCTCAGGTGACTCCATGATGGGGGTTCTAAACGATAAAGACATAATTCTAGTGAATCATGAAGATCGAGATCCACGAGAAGGCATTTATGTTATCCGTTTAGACAGTCAGTTGTTCGTCAAAATGGTTCAGCGGTTGCCTGGCTCTCAGCTTCGCATCAGCAGTACTAACCCAGCATTTGAGCCATTTATCATTGAATTGGATAATATCCCTAGTGACTTTGACATAATAGGGAAAGTTGTCTGGTATGGAAGAGTGATTTAAACCGTCTTAAAAAATGATTAACAATGACAACTCGTAAGGCAAAACAATGCAGAATTTAATGCGTTTTTTCCCATAAACTCTCATTTTTCAGCGAGCCGTGCAGAATCATCCTCGCGCCTCGCAACCCGCTTAGCTTAAGGCCTCGGCTCGTTTTTCGTCACTCGATCCCTCTATGCAGAAACGATCACTCCCCCACACCGGTCACCCATTATCCGCAGATGCATCTGGTGGATATCATCAGCGGCGCGGTTGTGTGCGCCATTGCCATTGCGTTGGGGATGGTGGCGGTCTGGTGCCTGCCGCGCTTGCATCAGCTGATGCACCGCCTGAAAAGCCCGGTACTGATGCTCGGGATCGGCGGTTTTATTCTGGGTATTCTTGGCGTGATTGGCGGCAATATCACCCTGTTCAAAGGGCTGGATGAAATGCAGCAAATGGCGTTTTCCCAGACCTTCAGCGTGACCGATTACCTGCTGTTCGCGGTGATAAAACTGGCGGCGCTGGTGGTTGCCGCGGCCTGTGGTTTCCGCGGTGGTCGAATTTTCCCGGCGGTGTTTGTCGGCGTTGCTCTCGGCCTGATGCTGCATGAACACGTCAATGCGGTACCGGCGGCGATTACCATCTCCTGCGCCATCCTCGGCATGGTTTTGGTTGTCACCCGCGATGCCTGGCTGAGCCTGTTTATGGCCGCAGCCGTGGTACCGGATACCAGCCTGCTGCCGCTGCTGTGTATCGTGATGCTACCTGCCTGGCTGCTGCTGGCAGGAAAGCCTGTGATGATCGCACCACGCAAAAAATAGGTGCGCAAGCCCAGAATTTATAAGAGGAAATCAGCGAGAAACGAGAAGCTGGTGTAAGCTCGAAGACCACTTGTGTAAACGTATACACTGACATTAAGGGCATATGTATGGTTTATTTGGCCTCCGAAGATCGCTATCAGAAAATGGAATTTCGCCGCTGCGGTGACAGTGGTCTTAAGCTTCCGGCAATCTCGCTTGGACTGTGGCATAACTTTGGCGATGCCACGCTTATTGAAAACAGCCGTCAGTTACTCAGACATGCGTTCGATCTGGGGATCACCCATTTTGATATCGCCAATAACTACGGGCCGCCTCCGGGCTCTGCCGAACGCAATTTTGGCCGCCTGTTGCAGGAAGATTTTCTGCCGTACCGGGATGAGCTGATCATCTCCACCAAAGCGGGTTACACCATGTGGGATGGCCCCTACGGCGACTGGGGTTCGCGCAAATATCTGATTGCCAGCCTCAGTCAAAGCCTGCGCCGGATGGGGCTTGAGTATGTCGATATTTTCTATCACCACCGTCCGGACCCGGAAACGCCGCTGAAAGAGACCATGCGGGCGCTGGACCATGTTGTCCGTCAGGGCAAGGCGCTGTATATCGGTCTGTCGAACTACCCGGCGGATCTGGCGCGTCAGGCCATTGAGATCCTCAATGATCTGGGTACGCCCTGCCTTATCCATCAGCCCAAATACTCGATGTTTGAGCGCTGGGTGGAAGATGATCTGCTGACGGTACTGCAGCAATCAGGCGTGGGCAGCATTGCGTTTTCACCGCTGGCTGGCGGGCAACTCACCGACCGCTACCTGAATGGCATTCCGGCCGATTCACGCGCAGCCAGCGGCAGCCGTTTCCTCAATCCC
This sequence comes from Phytobacter sp. V69, assembly GCF_965644215.1. NCBI lineage: Bacteria > Pseudomonadati > Pseudomonadota > Gammaproteobacteria > Enterobacterales > Enterobacteriaceae > Phytobacter > Phytobacter sp. V69. The sequence continues at coordinate 4,924 of NZ_CBFFRL010000113.1, read as the reverse complement.
GATCAGATTACCGACGAGAAGCTGGCAAAAGTCCGCAAACTGAACGACCTGGCCGTGCGTCGTGGGCAAAAACTGTCACAGATGGCGCTGGCCTGGGTGCTGCGTGGAGACAAGGTGACGTCGGTGCTGATTGGTGCGAGTAAGACCAGCCAGCTCGACGACGCAGTTGGCATGCTGGGCAATCGCCATTTCAGCGAAGCGGAATGTGCTGAGATTGACGCCATCCTCAACAGTGTAAAATAACAGCATTTTTAGCAAAAAGTGCTGCCACTCTGGATTTAGGAGTTTCGCCGAAGATGCGGGGGTAGACGTTACATAATATTGCTGCAACAGACCCGATCGTGAAGGAGAAAACTATGTTCAGGTCACTGATTTTCGCAGCAGTATTAATGGCATGTGCCCCACTGGTCGCTAACGCTGGCGAAATAACACTGCTGCCGTCGATTAAATTGCAAATTGGCGATCGCGACAATTACGGCAATTACTGGGACGGTGGACGCTGGCGCGATCGCGACTACTGGCATCGCAATTACGAATGGCGCGACCACCGCTGGCGCATGCACGATCGCGGCTACCACCGTGGCTGGGATAACCATAACGCCTACGAACGCGGCTACCGTGAAGGCTGGAGCGATCGCGACGACCATCGCGGCCCGGGACGCGGTCACGGCCATGATCACTGGCGCTAATAAACACGCGGCAACAAAAAAGGAGCGCAGGCGCTCCTTTTTCTTTGGTGACTCTCGCAGATTTACACCCCTAACGCGGTGCCCACCAACAGCCAGCCATTCAACGCCACCACCAAAACCACAATCACCCAGCCAACCCGTTTAATGGTCGGCGTATTCACCAGTTCGCCCATCAATATACGGTCACTGGTAAAAATCAGCAATGGCACCAGCGCCAGCGCGATACCGAAACTTAGCAGCACCTGACTCATCACCAGAATGCGTGTGGGATCGAGTCCCATCAGGATAACGATAAACGACGGCATCATAGTGATACTCCGGCGCACCCACAGGGGAATGTGGAAACGCACGAACCCCTGCATCACCACCTGCCCCGCCAGCGTGCCCACTACCGTTGAGGAGAGGCCCGCAGCCACCAGGCTGAGGCCAAACACGGTTGCCGCCGCATGGCTTAATAACGGCTCAAGGGTTAAATAGGCTTCGTCTAAATCAGCAATCCCGGTATGCCCATTGAAGTGAAATGCCGCCGCGGCGGTGGCCATCATCGCCAGGTTCACAAAACCGGCTATGGTCATCGCAATGCCCACATCCCACTTCGTGGCGGAATAGCGCTCGCGCCGCGTCCCTTCATGCAGGTACTGTGTCAATGAGGAGTGCAGATAGATCACGTGCGGCATGATCGTCGCCCCCAGCACGCCGGCGGCCAGGAAGACGGCTTCGGTGCCCGGCAGGCTTGGGATCAAGATACCTTTACTGAGCGGTGCCAGTTCAGGGCGCGAGAACACCAGCTCGACAATGTAAGCCGCCGCAACGAACAGCAGCAGGCCGCCAATCACTTTTTCCAGGGGCTTTTGCCCGCGACGTTGCAGCATCAGAATTAAAAAGGTGGCTATCCCGGTCAGCACGGCGCCCTGTAGCAGCGACACGCCCAGAATCAGTTTGAAACCAATGGCCGCACCAATAAACTCAGCAAGATCGGTAGCCATGACGATAATTTCCGCCTGTACCCAGTAGAACCAGACCAGCGGACGCGGATAATGGTCGCGAATTTGTTCCGCGAGGTTCTTGCCTGTGGCAATGCCAAGTTTTGCTGACAGCAATTGAATCAGCATGGCCATCAGGTTTGCCCAAACGACAACCCACAGCAGCTGGTAGCCAAAGCTGGCTCCGGCCTGGATGTTAGTGGCAAAGTTGCCCGGATCGATATAACCGATCGCCGCAATGAACGCAGGTCCCACTAACGCGAGCTTTAACTTACGCGCTGCACGCCCACTGCTACTCTCAACGCGACTGTTGTTCATTTCTTGCCCCTAAATATAGCCTTTGCTATGTTTTATGCTACCAAAATGAGAATGATTATCAAGTTCATTTAGAGTAGATTAGCTTGATTTCTTCGATAGCCAGAAACGATGAAGGGCCGGATGTTTTTAAGACAGGGAGGATGCGATGTAAATCACATCATCTTGTTAAGAGTCTAGCATTTCATGCAACTTTTCACTCTATTACTTAACATAACCGAAATGTATGTTGGATCACTAATTTTGAGTCTGGTCACAGGTCATTAATATACTGTGAGTTTGATCTCGTTTTCTTTCCACTTGTTACATAGAATGTGCACGAAAATACTACCCGTCTCATATTTGGAGCAAATATGTCCCGCGTTCTGCACTTTGTTCTGGCGCTTGCCGTTGTGGCGTTGCTTGCATTGCTTGTAAGCAGCGACCGCAAAAAAATCCGCATTCGCTTTGTTGTTCAACTGTTAGTCATCGAAGTATTGCTTGCCTGGTTCTTCCTGAACTCTGACGTAGGTCTGGGTTTTGTGAAAGGCTTCTCCGAAATGTTTGAAAAACTGCTCGGATTTGCCAACGAAGGGACAAACTTCGTATTCGGCAAAATGAACGATGAAGGCCTGGCGTTCTTCTTCCTGAAAGTGCTGTGCCCGATTGTCTTTATTTCCGCGCTGATCGGTATTCTGCAACACATCCGAGTGCTGCCGATTATCATTCGAGCTATCGGTACCGTTCTGTCCAAAGTCAACGGCATGGGCAAACTGGAATCGTTTAACGCAGTCAGCTCCTTGATTCTGGGTCAGTCCGAAAACTTCATCGCTTATAAAGATATCCTCGGCAAAATGTCGCGCAACCGCATGTACACCATGGCGGCAACCGCGATGTCTACCGTGTCCATGTCAATTGTCGGCGCGTACATGACTATGCTGCAGCCGAAATATGTGGTCGCCGCACTGGTTCTGAACATGTTCAGCACCTTTATCGTGCTGTCTCTGATCAACCCGTACCGTGTCGATGAGAGCGAAGAAAATCTGCAGATGTCTAACCTGCATGAAGGTCAGAGCTTCTTCGAAATGCTGGGTGAATACATTCTGGCGGGTTTCAAAGTTGCGATTATCGTTGCCGCAATGCTGATCGGTTTTATCGCGCTGATTTCTGGTCTGAACGCCCTGTTCGCCGCGATCCTCGGCATCTCCTTCCAGGGGATTCTGGGCTACATTTTCTACCCGATTGCCTGGGTCATGGGTGTACCGTCCTCAGAAGCGCTGCAGGTGGGCAGTATCATGGCAACCAAACTGGTTTCTAACGAATTCGTGGCCATGATGGATCTGCAGAAAATTGCATCCAGCCTGTCTCCGCGTGCGGAAGGCATCCTGTCGGTGTTCCTGGTTTCCTTCGCTAACTTCTCTTCTATCGGTATCATCGCAGGCGCAATCAAAGGCCTGAACGAAGAGCAAGGTAACGTGGTATCCCGTTTCGGCCTGAAACTGGTTTACGGTTCTACGCTGGTGAGCGTCCTGTCCGCATCTATCGCGGCACTGGTACTGTAATTCAGACAAACCGGGGGTAACCCCGGTTTATTCCTTCCCTGGCGCGGCCAGCGGCTGCGGTTTCCCCAGTAAATATCCCTGCAAATAATCCACCCCGGCATTCAACAGCAGCGCGCGCTGTTCCTGCGTTTCAACATATTCCGCAACCACCGTCAGCGATTTCGCTTTCGCCAGCTCGCAGATGGATTTCACAATCATGACGTCCTGCGGGTCATTGGCGATATCCCGCACAAAACAGCCATCAATCTTGATGATATCCGCCTCCAGGCGCTTTAAGCGTTCGAAATTGGCAAACCCGGTACCAAAGTCATCAATAGCAATTCTGAAGCCGGCCTGTCGCAGTTGCTGGATGTTCTGTACGCTGAATTCCGAATGCGAAAATGCCTGCTCTTCGGTGATTTCGATAATGATCTCATGGGTAGAAATCGCGTAATCCGCAAAGAGTTCGAGCAATTTTTCAGCAAAGTTTTTCTGCATTAACGTCAATGGCATCAGGTTTACCGAGAAGCGCTGGCGCAGTTCACCGCCTGACTGAGGATTTGCCCGCATCCATTGCAACAGGGTTTCGATGACCTGCATGTCGAAGCGGGTGCTGAGGTTAAACTGCGCAATGACGGGGATGAACTGCGCCGGATTTATCACTTCGCCATCGCTAATCAGACGCGAGAGAATTTCGTGATAGCTCTGCCCCTGCGCATTACTGATAGGCTGCGCATAGAGCTGTAGGGTGCGCTCATCCAGCGCACGCTTGACCTTGTTAAGCAGCAACACGCGTTCGGTCGTCTGATCCGTCACCTCATCGAGGCTGTTCGTCAATGCCAGTGGCTGCGAGGTATTACAGGCCTGCTCAGAAAGCCAGCTCAGCTGCCCTAATGTATGGTGCAGCGTTTCTCCCGCACCGTTAACCTCTCCCCATGAAGCGCCAAACTCAACATCAAGGCTGGTGTTCTGCCAGTCAAACCGCTGGCTATTGAGGAAATCAAGCATGTACTGTAACCGGTCACTAGCCTGCGGGTTTTCGAGAACCAGCAATAATTCACTACCCGGTAGCTGGAACAGTCGCTCTGTTGGCAGCAATAATGGTCTCAGTGCATGTGTGAGGCTGCGTTTGAAATATACACGCATCATCATTCCGTAATGTCGGCTTAAAAACTCCAGATTTTTCATATGTAAACAGCAGACAATCTGGTTCTTATTTTTCTCCAGATGCAGTTCCAGCGCACGTAAATTGGGTAAGCCAGTCAACGGATCAGTCAATGCCTGTGCCCGCCAGCGCTTTCTAATCCATTCGCTGCGCTGATATACGCGAGTCATATAGATTAAGGAAGGTGCGATTTAATCGGTGGGGTTCAGTGGAGTCCTTAGCTGTATTAGCCTTACCTTAGCTGAGCTGTAT
>NZ_CBFFRL010000112.1:0-16167 GCF_965644215.1 Phytobacter sp. V69 | reverse complement strand
ATCGGTAGTTAACCCTTCCTCCTACACTCTCCACAATCATGTCCGAGCGTTGCACTTATTATCTGAATTCGCGGCCTCCTCAATATGCATAACCTGCAAGAGCAGAGGAAAAATCGCCACCGAGCAGGTGAGCGACAAAATACGCATCACTTCCTGCAACCCAATGAGCAAAAAACGTATTTTCGTTTTTTTAAGAAAGGCATATGCCGAGAGACACAGCGAAAGTATCAACCCTAAATGGAGAAAAAAGAGGGATTGCAGAAAAATACTGTCGGCGCCACGGACTTCCATTAACGCCAGTTGGGTATAAAAAAGCTGGATATCGGACCAGATCGCCACGTGTCCCATTTTTAGGGAATAGAAAAGATAGCTGCCGATGGCCAGAAGATCCATCACTCCCCAGAATGTGAATATTTTATCTTTGTAACTCATACCATTACCGCTTCCCTGTTATGCATTGTGCTTTCTGGCAGTATAAAGGGAATGGTGTAATAAAGAGATAAAGAAAACAGGGTAAGCTGTATTCCTGACGTGAGAATGAATAATAAACCAGGCCACTCCGATGATTTTCTTATTCAGTAGCCTGTCTTTAATTATCGTTTCTTCTGTAGAAACTTTGTTAAAGAAAAAACAATGTTGTTACTATCGCAAAAGAGAAATTATCCGCTTTATTTATAAATTAATATGCTAAATAATCTGTCATGATTTATTACGCAGTAGAGGAATTAAGATGCGTTTCAGTACGATGTCCGACAGTGAAATTATTTCTGAACTGTGCCGCAGAATTAAAGAAACGCGTATGCAGCTTGGATTGTCGCAGATTGAACTGGCCGAGCGCGCGCAGGTCGGCGCTGCAACCATCAAACGCGTTGAATTAGGCGAGTCCGTTACCCTCAGTACGCTAATCGGTATTTTGCGTGGTCTGGATCGTCTGCATCAGCTGGAGTCGGTTTTATTCGATTCGCACATTCGCACCTTTAACGCGCAAATCAATGCCACCACCCCTTCCCGCATCCGTATTCGGAAAAAAGCGCATCAGCCAAAAGAGAAATTCGCCGCCACAGCACAACCCAGTGAGGCGAGCGCTACCATTAACGAATGGTACACCTCATCGGCTTCTCACAGCGTAGTGTGGTCTTTTCCCGACGCCGAGAAAAAAGGTTAGCCCGGATGGCGCTGGCGCTTATCCGGGCTATCGATCGTAGCCCCGGTTAGCGCAGCACCACCGGGGAGAGAAAGGACTCAGGATTCACACACCGCGACTTTAATCGCCAGACCGCCTCGTGCGGTTTCACGGTATTTGGCGTTCATGTCTTTGCCCGTCTCAAACATCGTTTCGATGACTTTATCCAGTGAGACTTTCGGGTCGCTGGTGCGGTACATCGCCATGCTGGCCGAGTTTATCGCCTTCACTGCCGCAATCGCATTACGCTCAATACACGGCACCTGCACCTGTCCGGCTACCGGATCGCAGGTCAGCCCGAGGTTATGCTCCATGCCAATTTCTGCGGCAATACACACCTTCTCCGGACTGCCACCCAGCAGCTCTGCCAGCCCGGCAGAGGCCATTGAGCAGGCAACACCCACTTCGCCCTGACAGCCGACTTCCGCCCCAGAAATGGAGGCATTCATTTTGTACAGAATGCCAATTGCGCCCGCCGTCAGGTAGTAGCGCATATAGATTTCCGGCGTCACCGCTTTGATAAAGCGATCGTAATAGGCCAGTACCGCCGGGATAATGCCGCAGGCACCGTTGGTCGGCGCGGTCACCACTCGCCCACCCGCCGCGTTCTCTTCCCCGACCGCCATGGCGAACATATTGACCCAATCCATCGCACTCAGCGGCGTAATCGACTGGCTCTGCGGCGCCAGCACGCGGTGCAGCGCAGAGGCACGGCGTGGCACTTTTAGCGGCCCAGGCAAAATGCCTTCCGTGCTCATTCCGCGATTAATGGCGTTTCTCATGGTCTCCCAGATTTTCGCCATATTGTGCTCAACGCTCTCCCTGCCGTGGCGGGCGATCTCGTTTTTCATCATCACCGCAGAAATCGACAGGCAGTTATCCTGGCAGTGCGCCAGCAGGTTGCGGGCTGAATAGAACGGAAACGGAATATCGACATCCGCGTCCTGATTCTTGCCAAAGTTTTCCTCCGTGACGATAAAGCCGCCACCGATGGAATAATACGTCTGGAAATGGACGATTTTGCCGTCGCAAAACGCCGTAATGCTCATGCCGTTTTCATGCAGCGGCAGAAACTCATTGTGAAAGCGCATGCATTCCGCCACCGGGAACTGAATTTCCCGCTGACCTTCTTCAATAAACAGACGATGCATGGTGTTTACATCGCGAATAATGCCGGGAATGGCGTCGATATCGACGGTATCCGGTAAATAGCCGGACAGCCCCAGAATAATCGCGATATCGGTATGGTGGCCTTTGCCCGTTAATGACAGGGAACCGTACACATCCACCACCAGACGCGTCACTTTATGCAGCAGACCTTTTTCCTGCAGGGTATCAACAAAATGTTTTCCTGCTTTCATCGGCCCGACAGTGTGTGAGCTGGACGGCCCAATGCTGATTTTGAAAATATCGAAAACGCTAATCATGTGGCACCCATGCGGTTGCAAAGCAAAACGGATGCGCCGCCTTTGACAGGCGGCGCTGAGAACTTAGCTGAACAGAGAGAAGAAGATGGCGGAGATGGCAATCAGACCCATCAGAACCACAAACGCGTTGCTGATGTGACCGCTGTACTTGCGCATGGCCGGCACTTTGTTAATGGCATACATCGGCATCAGGAACAGAATCATCGCGATAACCGGGCCGCCCAGGGTTTCAATCATGCCCAGGATGCTTGGGTTCAGGGTCGCAACAATCCAGGTGGTCACCAGCATAAACAGCGCAGTGATTTTGTTAAGTTTGTTGATCTCGATGGATTTGCCTTTGCCGCGTAGAGACTTAATCACCATGCCGTTGAAACCTTCACGCGCACCGAGGTAGTGGCCGAGGAAGGATTTGGTAATCGCGATCATGGCGATGATCGGTGCCATCCAGGCAATCACCGGCGCGTTAAAGTGATTCGCCAGGTAGGAGAGGATGGAGATGTTCTGTGCCTTCGCTTCCGCCAGATTTTCCGGGGAGAGGCTCAGCACGCAGCTGAACACGAAGAACATCACGGTCAGCACCATCATGATGTGAGCAAAGCACAGAATACGGGAACATTTGCGCTCAGCGTCCTGACCGTATTCTTCACGTTTCGCGACGGCAAAAGAGGAGATGATCGGCGAGTGGTTGAAGGAGAAGACCATCACCGGAATAGCCAGCCACAGGGTCATCCACAAGCCATGACCGGTCGGTGCTGCACTGCTCAGTGAGAGGGTATCCAGTACCGCGCCATTCCATTGCGGGATCAAATACAGCGCCAGCATCATCAGCGCCACCACGAACGGGAACACCAGCACGCTCATGGCCTTCACAATCATTTTTTCGCCAAAACGGACAATGCCCATCATGCCGATAATCAGAATCAGCGATAAAATGGCGCGCGGCGGAGAAACCAGGCCGAGCTGGTGAGTAATAAAGCTGTCGACCGTGTTGGTAATGGCAACGCTATAGACCAGCAGAATGGGATAAATAGCGAAGAAGTAGAGCAGCGTAATGAGCTTACCGGCACCAACGCCGAAATGCTCTTCAACCACTTCGGTAATATCTTCACCGGGATTTTTGCCCGACAAAACAAAACGGGTTAAGCCACGGTGAGCAAAAAACGTCATCGGGAATGCGAGAATTGCCATGATGATCAACGGAATTAAACCACCAACCCCGGCGTTAATCGGCAGGAAAAGTACCCCTGCACCAATCGCAGTACCGTACAGGCCCAGCATCCAGACGGTATCACTTTTTCTCCAGCCGCTGCTTTCGCGAGCGACGAGGGTATTTTGAACGGTTTCCATAATATGGCCTCAGTAATATAGAGTAGAGCCAAAATTATTTGGCCCTGATTCAGGTAATAAAAGCGCTGTGTTTATTTGGCTATTTTATTAAATGCAACTACGCTGAGTTACTAACAGCGATCACATTAACTGATTTATTGAGGAAATTTTAAAGCATCAAAAATAGCACCGGGGACTTAATATATTTTTAAGGTATCATTTTTAATACGTTATTATTTTACCGTGCAATCTCAACTGCCTATATAGTTATATATTTTAGGACCAGAGATAACAAACTATATTTGTCATACGATTAATAAAAAATAATCAAAAAATATTTCTGGCGAGTTAAATATACCCAAGTAACTTCAATATGCAGGATGGTAGTGCTTAAACAACCTATCCCTACGATTGACTTGGGTTCACTGGCTCCTGCAACTCGAAGTATTCTGGGTATATGTCAGCAGTAAGCGTATGACGAGCATAAAAAAACCGGCCTGCTGACAGGCCGGTAGCGAGATGACAGACTGCGGTTAGTCCGCGTCGTAGCCCAGATTCGGTGCCAGCCAGCGTTCCACCTCTTGTACCGCCATCCCTTTACGCAATGCGTAGTCTTCCACCTGGTCGCGCTGAATCTGCGCCACGGCGAAATACTTGCTGTCAGGGTGGCTAAAGTACCAGCCGGAGACCGAGGCACCCGGCCACATGGCGAAGGATTCCGTCAGTTTCATCCCGGTATGGGTTTCCACGTCCAGCAACTCCCAGATGGTGCCTTTCTCGGTGTGTTCCGGGCAGGCCGGATACCCCGGTGCCGGGCGGATCCCCTGATAGTTTTCGCGGATCAGATCTTCGTTACTGAGATTCTCGTTCGGCGCGTAGCCCCAATAGACCTTACGCACGCGCTCATGCAGATACTCCGCAAAAGCTTCTGCCAGTCGGTCCGCCACCGCTTTCACCATGATTTTGTTGTAATCATCGTGCTGCGCGTCGTACGCCTCTGCCAACGCGTCCTCTTCAAGGCCACCGGTCACGGCAAATGCGCCAATGTAGTCTTCTTTGCCGCTGAGCTTCGGCGCGACAAAATCCGCCAGACAGTAGTTGGCGAAACCGACTTTTTCAGTTTGCTGACGCAGATGGCGGCTCACCGCGAGCACCTGAGTACGGCTTTCATCGCGGTAGATTTCGACATCATCGCCCACGCGGTTCGCCGGGAACAGACCCACCACGCCGCGCGGGTTCAGGGTCTTCTCACGGCTTAACATATCCAGCATATCGTTGGCGTCCTGGAACAAACGTTTAGCCTCTTCGCCCACGATGTCATCTTCCAGAATACGCGGATACTTTCCGGCCAGCGACCAGGTCATAAAGAACGGCGTCCAGTCGATATAGTTACGCAGGGTTGCGATACTCGCTTCCACTTCCTGCACACCCAGACGATGGGCCACCGGCGGGGTATAACTTTCCCAGTCGAACGCCAGATCGTTTTCGCGAGCCGCTTCCAGAGTCACTGGCGGCGTGCGCGGCTTCTTGCGGGCATGCTGAATACGCACGGTGTCGTACTCTTTACGCGTGCGGGCGACAAAGTCATCGCGCTGGGTATCGGAGAGCAGCGATGCCACTACACCCACGGTGCGGGAGGCATTTTGCACATACACCGTCGGGCCGCTGTAGTTCTGTTCGATTTTTACCGCCGTGTGCGCCTTCGAGGTGGTCGCGCCACCAATCAGCAACGGGATGGTAAAGCCCTGACGCTCCATTTCTTTCGCCACGTTGACCATTTCATCCAGCGACGGGGTGATCAGGCCAGACAGGCCAATCAGGTCCGCATTCACTTCACGGGCAGTCTTGAGGATTTTGTCCGTCGGCACCATCACGCCGAGGTCGACGATTTCGTAGTTATTACACTGCAGTACCACGCCGACGATATTTTTGCCGATGTCGTGGACGTCGCCCTTCACGGTCGCAATCACCATCTTGCCGTTACTGGAGCCTTTCTCTTTGCTGGCTTCGATGTACGGCTCGAGGTAGGCCACTGCCTGTTTCATCACGCGTGCGGATTTCACTACCTGCGGCAGGAACATTTTGCCCTCGCCGAACAGGTCACCGACCACGTTCATGCCGTCCATCAGCGGCCCTTCAATCACTTCAATCGGGCGGGCAGCCTGCTGGCGGGCTTCTTCGGTATCGAGCTCGATAAATTCGGTGATGCCTTTAACCAGCGAGTATTCGAGACGTTTTTTCACGTCCCAGCTGCGCCATTCCGCCTGTTGGGCGTTAGCGGTGTCGTCGGTTTTGCTGCCGCGATATTTTTCCGCCAAATCGAGCAGACGCTCGGTGCCGTCATCGCGGCGGTTGAGGATCACATCTTCCACCGCGTCACGCAGTTCAGCAGGCAGGTCGTCGTAAATCGCCAACTGACCGGCGTTCACAATCCCCATGTCCATGCCGTTGCGGATGGCGTAATAGAGGAATACCGCGTGGATGGCTTCACGTACCGGGTCATTACCGCGGAACGAGAACGAGACGTTTGAGACACCGCCGGAGATCAGCGCATGGGGCAGCTCGCGTTTGATGTCTTCACAGGCGCTGATAAAGTCCTGCGCGTAGTTGTTGTGCTCTTCAATACCGGTGGCGACCGCGAAGATGTTCGGGTCAAAAATGATGTCTTCCGGCGGGAAGCCCACCTCTTTGGTCAGAATGTTGTACGCCCGGCGGCAAATTTCGATTTTGCGCTCGCGGGTATCCGCCTGCCCGACTTCATCAAAGGCCATCACCACCACGGCCGCGCCATAGCGACGAACCAGCTTCGCGTGATGGATAAAGGCCTCTACTCCTTCTTTCATCGAGATGGAGTTAACGATGCCTTTACCCTGAATACATTTCAGCCCTTTTTCGATGACGTCCCATTTCGAGGAGTCGATCATAATCGGCACGCGGGCGATGTCTGGTTCACCGGCAATCAGGTTGAGGAAACGCACCATCGCCGCTTCGGCGTCGAGCATCCCCTCATCCATATTGATATCGATAATCTGCGCGCCACTTTCCACCTGCTGGCGCGCCACGTCCAGCGCTTCGTTGTACTTCTCTTCTTTGATCAGGCGTTTAAATTTCGCCGAACCGGTCACGTTGGTACGTTCGCCGACGTTCACAAACAGGCTGTCGTCGCCGATATTCAGCGGCTCCAGGCCCGCCAGACGGCAGGCGACCGGGATTTCCGGCAACTGGCGCGGTGCCAGACCAGCAACCGCATCGCTCATCGCTTTAATGTGTTCCGGCGTGGTGCCGCAGCAGCCGCCAACCACATTCAGGAAGCCGGACTCCGCCCACTCGCGGATTTGCGCCGCCATAGTGTCAGCGTCGAGATCGTATTCGCCAAAGGCGTTTGGCAGACCGGCGTTCGGGTGCGCGGTGACGTAGCATTCGGCAATGCGCGAGAGCTCCTGCACATACTGGCGCAGCTCATCCGGCCCCAGTGCGCAGTTCAGGCCGAAGGTGAGCGCATCGGCATGGCGCAATGAGTTATAGAACGCTTCCGTGGTTTGCCCGGAAAGCGTACGCCCGGAGGCATCGGTAATGGTGCCGGAAATCATGATCGGCAGATCGACGCCCAGCGCCTCCATTTCTGCTTTCACCGCGAAAATGGCGGCTTTGGCGTTCAGGGTATCGAACACCGTTTCGATCAGGATCAGGTCGCTGCCACCTTCCACCAGCGCTTTGGTCGATTCGCGGTAGGCTTCTACCAGCCCATCAAAGGTGATATTACGAAACGCGGGGTCGTTAACGTCGGGCGAAATAGAAGCCGTTCGGTTGGTTGGGCCAAGGACACCGGCGACATAGCGCGGTTTGTCCGGCGTGCGCGCCGTCCATTCGTCAGCACAGGCGCGGGCCAGTTTAGCGGCCGCAAAGTTGATTTCCGCCGACAGGGATTCCATCTGGTAATCCGCCATCGCAATGGTCGTGGAGTTAAAGGTGTTGGTCTCAATGATATCCGCGCCCGCTTCAAAGTAGGCGGAATGGATAGTGGCAATCACCTCGGGCTTTGTAATCACCAGCAGGTCATTGTTACCCTTGAGGTCGCAGGGCCAGTCGGCGAATCGCTCACCGCGGAAATCCTGCTCACTGAGACGCTGATTCTGGATCATGGTGCCCATGCCCCCATCCAGAACCAAAATTCGTTCTTTTAACTGCTGCTGCAGTTGCTCAACTTTGCTGCTCACACGTGCTCCCGACAACGCTCAACCAGGCCAAAAGGCCAGCAGGACATACTGGCATAAACAGAAGGGTCGGAAAAGTCACACGGGGGTAACATGAGAGATGTTCATTTGAACTCATCCGATCAGTCCTTGTCAGAGTTGCATTATAATTAAATAAAACGAAAATTATTTCCACGATACAGAAAAGGAGTCAGCCATGGTTGCCACTGTTCCCGCTAAACGCGGCAGAAAACCCGCCGCCCCAGCCGCTCAGGCTACCGGGCAAGTCCAGTCTCTGACGCGTGGCCTCAAACTGCTTGAGTCGATTGCCGAGTCCCATGGTAGCGTCGCGCTCACCGAACTGGCGCAACAGGCCGGTCTGCCCAACTCCACGACCCACCGTCTGCTCACCACCATGCAGCAACTTGGCTTTGTGCGTCAGGTCGGCGAATTAGGCCACTGGTCCGTTGGTGCCCACGCGTTTATCGTAGGCAGCAGCTTTTTGCAAAGCCGCAACCTGATGGCGATTGTCCATCCGATCCTGCGCAAGCTGATGGAAGATTCCGGTGAGACGGTCAATCTGGCGGTGCTCGACCAGAGCGACCATCAGGCCATTATTATAGACCAGGTACAGTGTACCCAACTGATGCGCATGTCTGCGCCGATTGGCGGGAAATTGCCGATGCACGCTTCTGGCGCGGGTAAAGCGTTCCTCGCGTATCTGAACGATGACCAGGTCTCCGGCCTGCTGCACCGCAAAGGGCTGCACGCCTATACCCATGCCACGCTGGTATCGCCGGTGCATCTGAAAGAAGACCTCGCCCAGACCCGTAAGCGCGGTTACTCCTTTGACGATGAAGAACATGCCCTTGGCCTGCGCTGCGTCGCCGCCTGTATTTACGATGAGCACGGCGTGCCGTTTGCCGCGATCTCTATCTCCGGGCCCATTTCCCGCATCACCGATGACCGGGTTACTGAGCTGGGCGCGATGGCGATTAAAGGGGCAAAAGAGGTGACGGTTGCCTGGGGCGGGATGCGATCATAAAAATACCCCATCGCTGATGGGGTATTGTCGGTAGGCCTGATAAGCAACGCGCCATCAGGCAGTTCGACGCACATTGCCGGATGGCGGCACAAGTGCCTTATCCGGCCTGCTTTCCTCACCATAGCGAATACTAAACCGCTGCCTTCTGCGGTAGGCGTAAACATCTTCCACATGGCCGTTTTTAATGCGCGTCTGCAATTCTCGCCAGTAATCGGCGCGCAGCAGGTCGGCATGCATCTCTTCAAACAGCGGGCCAATCTCCGGGTCGGCGCAGAGCCAGTGGCGGAACTCCTCCGGGAAAACGTCCCCCGGCGACACGCTGTACCAGGGCTCGGCACTCAGCTCATCTTCCGGATAACGCGGTGGCGGGATATCACGGAAATTCACCTCCGTCATATAGCAAATCTCGTCGTAGTCGTAGAACACCACGCGCCCGTGTCGGGTGACGCCGAAGTTCTTAAACAGCATATCGCCGGGGAAAATGTTCGCCGCAGCAAGCTGGCGAATGGCATTACCGTACTCTTCCACCGCATCGCGCAACTGCGAACCCCGTACCCGCTCAAACCAGATATTGAGCGGCACCATGCGCCGTTCGATATAAAGATGGCTGATGGAGATACGATCCCCAAGGTCGGTGATTTTCTGCGGGGCTTGCTGGAGCAACAGCGCCATTAACGCCGGGTCGATCTGGCGTTTTTCCAGAACGAAGTGTTCAAACTCCTGTGTGTCTGCCATGCGCCCGACGCGATCGTGTTCCTTCACCAGCTGATAACAGGCGCGGACATGCGCTGCACTCATCTCTTTTTGCGGCGGGAATGTATCTTTGATGATTTTAAACACCCGGTCGAAGCCCGGCAGCGTGAAGACCAGCATCACCATGCCGCGAATGCCCGGTGCTTCAATAAACTGTTCGTCCGAGGCGTGAATGTAATTCAGGTATTCGCGATAGCTTTCGGTTTTACCGTGCTTCTGGCAGCCGATGGCCATATACAGCTCGGCGGTGGTTTTGCCCGGAAGAATCTCACGTAGCCACTCAACGCTAGCCGCTGGCAGCGGGGCATAGACCATAAAATAGGAACGGGCGAAGCCGAAGACGATACTGGCCTCCGAGTGCGAGGTCAGGCAGGTGTCCACAAATAGCTCGCCTTCGTCTGTACGGTGAATCGGCAGCAGAAAGGGAAGCGTGCCTGCGGGGGTGATCAGCTTACCCACCAACCACGCCGCTTTATTGCGATAAAACAGCTCGTTCGCCACCTGTAAATGGGACTGGCGCAGCGTGTCTGCGCCAAATGTCCCGGTCAGGTGGGTAATAATATAACCGACATCCCGCGCTTTATCCTGCCAGGGCAGACGCAGCGGCAGATCGGTTAAGACCTTGGTTAACAGCGATTCCCAGCCGCGTTCAGGCCAAAAATCTTTCGCCAGCGGGCGCGGAATAGTGCGAAAGCGGCGTTCCGGCTGGGAGCTGAAAATAAACAGGCGCTCGGGGCTAAGCGAGCGGTGATCGCACAAGCGGCAGTAGACGGAGTTAAAAAAGCTTTCGGCAATTTCGAAGCGCGGGTAGTCCGGCAAAAGATGGGTGTAGTGCTCTTTCACCCGAAGCAGAAATTCAGCATCCGGCCGCTGGCTATCGGTAATGCAGCGTAATTGCTCTACAACCAGCCCAACGTGGTGATCGTAAAGATGGATGCGCTGTTTCATCGCCTGCTGAACGGCATGCCAGTCAGCCAGTTCAAAACGCTGCTGCGCGCCGGCAGTGACTTCCAGAAAGCGACCGTACTGAGCGTCGAAGCCTTGCAGGATGGTTTGTGCGATGAGTAATTCCAGGCCACGTGACATACATTCCCCTCACCCCGGCCCTCTCCCCAAAGGGGCGAGGGAGAAGGGCAAAAATCAAAATCAGCATCGGACAGTCCCCTCTTCCCTATGGGGAGAGAGGGTTAGGGTGAGGGGAAAATCCTCAGAACTGCGACTCTTCCGTCGACCCCGTCAGGGCGGTAACTGACGATGCGCCGCCCTGAATAATGGTGGTCACCTTATCGAAGTAGCCCGTGCCCACCTCCTGCTGGTGAGAAACGAAGGTGTAGCCCTCTTTGGCAGAGGCGAATTCTGGCTGCTGCACTTTTTCCACGTAGTGCCTCATCCCCTCGCCCTGCGCATAGGCGTGCGCCAGATCGAACATGTTGAACCACATGCTGTGAATACCCGCCAGGGTGATGAACTGGTACTTATAGCCCATGTCCGACAGCTGCTGTTGGAAGCTGGCAATGGTTTTGTCGTCCAGATTTTTCTGCCAGTTGAACGACGGCGAGCAGTTATAGGCCAGCAGCTTGCCCGGGAATTTCGCATGGATAGCATCGGCAAAGCGTTTCGCCAGCGCCAGGTCCGGCGTGGAGGTTTCGCACCACACCAGGTCGGCATACGGGGCATACGCCAGGCCACGGCTGATCGCCTGCTCAATACCCGCGTGAGTGCGATAGAATCCTTCACTGGTGCGCTCACCGGTAATGAACTCGCTGTCATACGGGTCGCAATCGGAGGTGATCAGGTCGGCAGCATCCGCATCTGTACGGGCAATCACCAGCGTCGGTACGCCCATTACATCCGCCGCCAGGCGCGCGGCCACCAGTTTCTGGATAGCTTCCTGAGTCGGCACCAGCACTTTACCGCCCATATGGCCGCATTTTTTCACCGAGGCCAGTTGATCTTCGAAGTGGACCGCCGCTGCACCGGCTTCGATCATCGATTTCATCAACTCAAAGGCGTTCAGGACTCCGCCAAACCCCGCTTCGGCATCTGCCACGATCGGCAGGAAATAATCGGTGTAACGCGGATCGTTTGGTTCAATGCCTGATGACCATTGGATCTGATCCGCACGACGGAAGGTGTTGTTGATCCGATCCACCACGGCCGGGACGGAGTTGGCCGGGTAGAGGGATTGATCCGGATACATGCTGGAGGCCAGGTTGGCATCCGCCGCCACCTGCCAGCCGGACAGATAAATCGCTTCGATGCCCGCTTTCGCCTGCTGCAGTGCCTGCCCACCGGTCAGCGCACCGAGGCTGTTGATATAGCCTTTTCTCGCGTCACCGTGCAGCAAGCGCCACATTTTGGCGGCCCCCATCTGCGCCAGCGTGCATTCCGGGTTGACCGAACCGCGTAATTTCACCACCTCTTCCGCACTGTAAGGGCGAGTGATGCCTTCCCAGCGCGGTTTCGTCCATTCTTTTTGTAATTCTTCGATTTGTTGGGTACGCGTTTTCATGTGCAGATGCTCCGTATTGTCTTCCTGGCTTCCCAGGCGTTATTGGTGAAGGCAGTTTGGTCACGGGAAGCCGCGCAAAAACCGGAGCGTACTTGTCGTACGTGAGGATTTTGAGCACTTCCCGGAAACAAAATGTCGAACAAAATAGCCTGGGTATTAAGCCAGCAGGCGGTAGCCTGGCAGGGTTAAGAAATCGATCAGCTCATCTGAGGTGGTGATCTGTTCCATCAGGCGCGCGGCATCGTCAAAACGCCCGCTGCTAAAGCGGTGCTCGCCCAGCTCTTCCTGAATCACCAGCATCTCTTCGGCCAGCATTTGGCGGAACAGGGCCTTCGTAACCGGCTTGCCGTTGCTGAGTGTTTTCTCGTGATGGATCCACTGCCAGATTGACGTGCGCGAGATTTCAGCCGTCGCCGCATCTTCCATCAGACCGTAAATCGGTACGCAGCCGTTGCCGGAGATCCACGCTTCGATGTACTGCACGGCGACACGGATATTGGCGCGCATCCCCTCTTCTGTACGCTCGCCGTCGCAGGCCGCCAGCAGTTGATCTGCCGTAGTAGGGGCGTCTTTCTCGCGAGTCACCGTCAGCTGGTTTTTGTTATCACCCAACACTTCGTTGAAGACAGCCATTGCGGTATCCGCCAGGCCCGGATGCGCGATCCACGTACCGTCATGGCCGTTGTTGGCTTCCAGCGCCTTGTCCGCTTTCACCTTATTGAGCACCTGATTGTTCCGTTCGGTGTCTTTACTGGGGATAAATGCCGCCATACCGCCCATCGCGAACGCGCCGCGACGATGGCAGGTTTTTATCAGCAGGCGCGAATAGGCGCTCAGGAACGGTTTATCCATCGTCACCACCTGGCGATCCGGAAGCACGCGGTCCGGGTGGTTTTTCAATGTTTTGATATAGCTAAAGATGTAGTCCCAGCGGCCGCAGTTCAAACCCACAATGTGGTCACGCAGCGCATGCAGGATTTCGTCCATCTGGAAAACAGCAGGCAGCGTCTCAATCAGCAACGTAGCCTTGATGGTGCCACGCGGCAGGCCAAAGCGGTCTTCGGCATAACAGAAGACTTCACTCCACCAGGCCGCTTCCTGCCACGCCTGTGTCTTCGGCAGGTAGAAGTAAGGGCCGCTGCCTTTTGCCAGCAACGCCTTATGGTTGTGGAAGAAATAGAGCGCAAAGTCGAAGAGGCTGCCGGGAATAGCTTCGCCGCGCCAGGTGACGTGTTTTTCTGGCAGATGCAGGCCACGGACACGACAAATCAGTACCGCCGGATTGGGTTTGAGCTGGTAGATTTTGCCGGCTTCATTGGTATAGCTGATGGTGCCATTTACCGCATCGCGCAGGTTAATTTGCCCATCGATCACTTTGTCCCAGTCCGGTGAAAGGGAGTCTTCGAAATCGGCCATAAAGACTTTCACATTGGCGTTGAGCGCATTGATCACCATCTTGCGTTCAACCGGCCCGGTGATCTCAACACGGCGATCAAGTAAATCGTCCGGAATGCCGCGAATCGTCCAGTTGCTTTCAAGAATGGAATTGGCTTCCGAAATAAAATCAGGCAGCTTGCCGTTGTCGATATCCTGCTGCTGTTGCATACGCGCGGCCAGCAGCTTATTGCGCTGCGGCGTAAAGCGCGTGACCAGCTCAGTAAGGAATTCGACCGCTTCCGGGGTCAGAATTTGCTTTTCCATATCGCCATAAGGCTTGTTAAAAGCCAACTCATCTGTCGTTGTTGCCTGTTGTGTCATTGCGCTGCTCCTCATCGTTGATCCGAGTACACTCCCCAACGCGAACGAAAGATCGTTGTGTGGTTTTCGTTCAGCACAATTAAGACTACTCATTTATTTTTCAAAATCAAAAACAATTTCCATTTTAATTTAAAATGTAAGTTAACTTATTGATAACAAAGTATTTAAAATTTCATTACGTGATGAAGGGCATTTCAGGCATGAAAAAAGCACCCGAAGGTGCCTGAAATGGGGTGCTGAAACGCTTTAGGATCCGGCGAAAATGTCAGTCCAGCGTTGGATTCATATGGCGCAGATCGAACGGCGTGATCTGGTAGACGTAGTAGTTCAGCCAGTTGGTAAACAGCAGATTGCCATGGCTACGCCATGTCGCGTGCGGCTTGTTCTGCGGATCGTTTTTCGGGAAATAGTTATACGGAACCTCAGGCGACAGACCGGCATCAACGTCACGGAAATATTCGCCTGCCAGCGTGTCGGCATCGTACTCCGGATGGCCGGTGACAAAGGCGATGCGCTTGTCTTTACTGGCAAACAGATAGGCGTCGCCCTGATCGCTCTCTGCCAGGATTTCCAGGTCGGTATAGTCGCGAATCAGCGCTGCCGGGAAATCGGCATAGCGGGAGTGCGGCGCAAGAAAAGTATCATCAAAACCACGCGTCAGCAGGGCGTGAGGATGCAAAATGTGGTGTTCGTAGACGCCGGATAACTTTTCATTACGGGTTTGCTTCGGAATTCCGTAAAGGATATTCAGTGCGGCTTGTACCGCCCAACAGACAAAAAGCGTGGAAGTGACATGATCTTTCGCCCACTCCAGCACCTGCTTGATCTGTGGCCAGTAGGCAACGTCGTTAAACTCGACCAGGCCCAGCGGCGCACCGGTGACGATCAGACCATCGAAGTTCTCTTCGCTAATTTCGTCAAAGTTACAGTAGAAGTTGTTGAGATGCTCAGCCGGTGTATTGCGTGACTCACGGGCGTCAATGCGCAGCAGCTTGATATCTACCTGTAGCGGCGAGTTAGAGAGTAACCGCAGGAACTGGTTCTCCGTCTCGATCTTCTTTGGCATCAGGTTGAGGATAAGCACCTTGAGCGGACGAATTTCCTGACCTGTAGCACGCGACGCCGTCATAACAAAGACGTTCTCATCACGCAAGAAATTGACGGCTGGTAGCTCGTCCTGCACCCGAATCGGCATAACTTATATCCTCACTGCATACGTTTAAACGTTTAGACATCCAGATAGCCGAAGATACCCAGGAATGATGCAAATGTCGAGTCTGCATGTAGAAGGTGAGAAAGTTTCACGTCGCGGTAAGTGCCGCAACGCAGATGTCATGCGGATTAGCTGATGATCCTGGGTCCTTTGGACGATTTCTTCTCTTGCGTAGTCGCCCCTTTCGGAGCGTGAAGAATCGCCAGTACTTCCTCATCGCTCAACAGCGTTTCGCTGTCGATCACCTTCGGGTAATGGCATTTGCCATGCGAGGCGCCAAATGTCATTTCAAGTATCGCTCGTTCTTCTACCGCCGACAAACCGCATTCATTCATCTCCAGCGCATGCGAGATGATGTCTAAACGCCCAACTTGTGGGATGAAGTGCCAAAACGATCGCGGTGCAACCTGCTGGATAAGATGCGACAGGAAGCCTTCTGCCTCGAAAAAATCAGCGATGATAATACGTTGATTGCTGAATATGTGGTTGCCGGAAACCTGTTGGTGGGTATCGAGATTGCGTACAACCATACGGTTTTGATAAAGCTGAACATAAAGAACAGTCATAGCCAGATCCTTTAGCGATTCATTCAAAAAAGTCAGATTTAACAATAGCAAAAAAGCCCCATGCTTTCGTATGAGGCTTTTCTGTTTCAGATTGCTCGTAGTGGATCTTTTAACGCAGAAACGCAAAAAGCCCATCCGTCAGGATGGCCTTCTTCCCTTGTTTGATGCCTGGCAGTTTATGACGGGCGTCC
>NZ_CBFFRL010000111.1:0-16197 GCF_965644215.1 Phytobacter sp. V69 | reverse complement strand
AGCGGGCATCGTGAAAAGTCTATGTCAAAGAAAGGGTTATGTTCTCATAATTGACGATTAAATCGCACCTTCCTTAGCCGAGCGGCAGGCAAAAATGGATGCCGCTATTGATAAAAAAGCGGATGTTATTACCGAGCCGCAAAGTACCGCGCAAACGCCGGACCTTGCTGTGCCATACGGCTTAAAATTCAGTGGTTACGCCCGTTATGGCGCCCATTACCAGACTGGCGATCAGAAATACGTTGGCGTAGACGGTTCCTATAACGGTTCCTCGGCGATTGGTCGTCTGGGTAACGAAGGCAACGGCGGCGAATTCCAGCTTTCCAAAGCGTTCAAGAGTTCGCACGGGGCCATCTGGGATGTCAACGTGATGTTCGACCACTGGGGCGATGAAGTTAACCTGAAAAAAGCCTACGCGGGCGTAACTAACCTGTTGGAATCCAACCCGAATGCCTATTTCTGGGCGGGTCGAGACTTCCACCAGCGTCCGCAACAGGGCATCAACGACTACTTCTGGATGAACCACGATGGGCAGGGCGCCGGGGTGAAAAACTTCGATATAGGCGGTGTGCAGTTTGACGTAGCCACCGTCGCAGCCGTGGAATCCTGTAATCCGGAAATCGAGGATGACGGCGGTAACCCGTCGCGTATCACCTGTACTGGTGGTTCCAATGTGGGTGATAAAGGTAACTACGCGGTCACCTCAAAAATCCACGGCATGAAAGTCGGCCCGCTGGATCTGGAAATTTATGCTAACTACGGCTTTGACTCGAAAGCCATTGAAAGCGACGCCCGTCTGAAAGCCTAGCAGGGTGGCGTGGTGTTAAGCCATACCAACGACAGCGGCGTGAATAAGGTGATCGCCCGTTATTCCGACAACTCAGATAACAGCGTTTACAACAAAACGGATGATCTGAAGACGATTTATGCCAGCTTCGAAGGGCTGCACAAGTTTAGTCGCCAGATGCAGGTGGAATATCTGCTCGCCTTCCACGATTACGACAACAGCGCAGACAAGTCTGACAACCGTAAGAACTACAACGCCATTGTGCGTCCGATGTACTGGTGGAACGACGTCCATTCAACCTGGCTGGAGCTGGACTGGCAGAAAGTGGCCTACGACAAAGGCGGCGATAACAACGGCTGGAAAGCGACCCTGTCGCAGAACATCTCCATCGATATGGGGCCGGAGTTCCGTCCAATGCTGCGTTTCTACGTGACCGGCGGTGAAGTGGATAACAAACACACCGCACGGGTTAACGGCACGGAAGACACCACTCTGGACTCTTTCAAC
Organism: Phytobacter sp. V69; assembly: GCF_965644215.1. Taxonomy (NCBI): domain Bacteria; kingdom Pseudomonadati; phylum Pseudomonadota; class Gammaproteobacteria; order Enterobacterales; family Enterobacteriaceae; genus Phytobacter; species Phytobacter sp. V69. The sequence goes on along the minus strand of NZ_CBFFRL010000111.1, from coordinate 14,903 downwards.
ATCGGTGCGATGTGGGAAGCCTGGTTCTAAGGTAAATTGTCGGGGGAGCACGGATGCGACCCCGATCACAATCTGCTTATGTTATGATGAGCGGCTTAAGAATAAGCAATCAGCATGGTAGGTTGGGGAAATGGGTTCCACGAAAAAAGGGATGCTTTATGTACTGATTGCCGCCATTTTATGGGGCAGTTCCGGGGTTTGTGCCCAGTACATCATGGAGAAAAGTCACATCGCAGCTCCCTGGCTAACGATGGTTCGCCTGCTGTCCGGCGGCGCAGTGTTATTAATTCTGTCGTTTTTCCATGGTGATAAAATTTTCTCAATCGTGAAAAACCGCAAAGACACGCTGAGTCTGCTGTTCTTTTCGCTATTTGGCGCGCTGATCGTACAGCTTACCTTCCTGGTGACTATCGAGAAATCCAACGCCGCCACGGCGACGGTACTGCAGTTCCTCTCACCGACCATCATCGTGATGTGGTTTGCCCTGGTGCGAAAAGCGAAGCCGACGCTCCCCGTCACGGCGGCGATTGCGACCTCTCTGATTGGCACCCTGTTACTGGTGACCCACGGAAATCTGACCTCACTGTCGATCTCCACCGACGCCTTAGTGTGGGGCATCGCCTCGGCGTTTTCCGCCGCGCTCTATTCGACCTATCCGTCTAAACTTATCGCCCGCTACGGCACGCTGCCGATTGTCGGCTGGAGTATGTTCCTTGCCGGGTTAATGCTGACGCCGTTCTATGGCAATAAAGGCGGCGATTTCGTTATCGACGGCAATCTGGTGATGGCTTTTATGTATCTGGTGATGGTGGGCACCGCGCTGACCTTTAGCCTGTACCTGAAAGGGGCGCAGATGATTGGTGGCTCACGTGCCAGTATTCTGAGCTGTGCCGAACCGCTGAGCAGCGCGCTGCTTTCGGTGGCTCTGCTGGGTATCGCCTTTACGCTGCCAGACTGGCTGGGCACGCTGATGATTGTGTCGTCGGTGCTGCTGATTTCGCTGGATTCGCGCAAGCGAGTACAGGCTGCGGCCTGAGTCATTCTCCCGGTGGCGCTACTGTCTGAACCGGAAACATGGGTAACAGTTATCGCAGGCGGGGAAGAGGAATGCAGCCCCTGAGGGCTGCAGAGGAAGATTACTGCAGCTGTGCCGCCAGTAGTGGCCAGCGCGCCTCAAACTCATCCGTTGGGCTGTATTTGAACTCGCTGCGTACAAAGCGCGACAGCATCCCCTCACAAAACGACAGCAGCTGACTTGCCAGCAGCGTTTCGTCAGTGACGTAGCCTTCACCTTCACGCATCTTCTTTTCGCGCAGGACCTGGCGAATCTGGGATTCGATACGCTCGAAAAGCTGATTGATACGCCCTTGTAAGCGATCCTGCTCAAACATCAGCGCATGACCGGTAAGAATGCGGGTCAGCCCTGGATTACGCTCACCGAACCCCAGAATCAGTTGGACAATCAGACGCAGGCGCGCCGTGGTGTCCTTTTCATCTTTCATGATCAGGTTGATGCGGGTAATCAGGCTATCTTCGATAAACTCGATGAGGCTATCGAACATGCGTGTCTTGCTAGGGAAATGACGGTACAACGCGGCCTCGGAGACGCCAACAGACGCCGCCAGTTTTGCCGTCGTGATGCGTTGACTTCCATCGCTGGATTCAAGCATCAGTGCCAGAGACTGAAGTATTTCTTCGCGACGATTCCTTTTCGCGGTTTGTTTTTCTGCCATGTTGCAAAATACCCCTGAAATAAGCGCTTATCAGGCGAACATCCACGCGGCGACCGCAAACCGGAATTTGCGGTAATGTTATGGCGTTATTTCGCCGCAGGATGCGTTAAATGGGCTGCTTATTTACGCCCGGAGTGGCCGAAGCCACCTTCACCACGGTCTGTGGCGTCAAACTCTTCAACCAGATTAAATTCTGCCTGAACAACCGGGACAAACGCCATTTGTGCGATGCGCTCGCCCGGTTCAATCGTAAAGCCGTCCTGACCACGGTTCCAGACGGACACCATCAGCTGCCCCTGGTAGTCGGAGTCGATCAGCCCCACCAGGTTGCCCAGCACGATGCCATGCTTATGGCCGAGCCCAGAACGCGGCAGAATCACGGCGGCCAGCGACGGGTCGGCAATATGAATCGCCAGACCGGTCGGCAGCAGGGTGGTCGCGCCCGGCGCCAGTTCTACGGCGTCGTCGAGACAGGCACGCAGGTCAAGGCCGGCAGAACCGGCGGTGGCGTAGGTTGGCAGTGGAAATTGCTTGCCTACGCGCGGGTCCAGAATCTTAACGTCGATTTTTTTCATCATAACGGGTAACGATCTCGTCCAGTAATAAGTGGCCTAACTGTTCCTTGCTCTTTAGCGGTAAAGGTTTATCGCCATCCTGCCAGAAAAGATGCAAAGCGTTATTGTCGCTATTAAAACCTTGATTTGATTGCGAAACGTCATTGGCGCAGATCAGATCGAGGTTTTTGCGGGCACGTTTTTGCCGGGCATATTCTTCCACATTATTTGTTTCGGCGGCAAACCCAACGACATAGGGGCGATGTTCGGTCAACGCGGCGACACCGGCGACGATATCCGGGTTTTTGACCATTTTTATTGTTAATTCATCGCCTTGCTTTTTGATTTTTTCGTCGGCAATGGCGGCGGCGCGATAATCCGCGACGGCGGCACAGCCAATAAATATGTGCTGCTGCTGAGCGAGGCCCTGTACAGCGGCCTCCATCTCCTGGGCGGTGGTCACGTCAATACGGTTGACCCATGCCGGGGTGGCTAACGACACCGGGCCTGATACCAGTGTTACGTTCGCGCCACGACGGGCGGCGGCAGCGGCAATGGCAAAACCCATCTTGCCGGAGCTATGGTTCGTAATATAACGCACCGGGTCCAGCGGCTCGCGAGTTGGACCGGCAGTAATCATGATGTTCAGATGTTGCAGATCGTTGACAGGCGAGAAATGCGCGGCGGCGAGATCAACGATTGTCAGCGGATCCAGCATCCGGCCTGGGCCTATATCGCCACAGGCCTGGCTGCCGCTATCCGGCCCCCACAATAGCAGGCCGCGCGAGGACAGCACCTCTAAATTATGCTGGGTGGCGGCGGCGCGATACATCTGCTGGTTCATGGCGGGTACTACCGCGACCGGGGAAGGCGTGGCGAGGCAAATTGTCGACACCAGGTCATTCGCCATACCGGCGGCAACGCGCGCGATTAAATCGGCGGTGGCGGGGGCGAGAATCACCAGATCCGCCCATTTCCCGAGCTCAATATGGCCCATTGCGGCTTCGGCGGCCGGGTCGAGCAGGCTGTCGGAAACCGGATAGCCGGAAACCGCCTGCAGGCTCAGCGGCGTAATAAAGGCCTTCGCCGCTTCGGTCATCGCCACACGCACTTCGGCACCGCGATCGCGCAGACGACGCACCAGTTCAGGCGTTTTATAGGCCGCGATACCTCCGCTCACGCCAAGAACGATTTTTTTACCCGCCAGACTCATCATGATTCTTTCCTGTTGGATTTCACCAGAAGGCGGGCATTTTATCACAATCCTGGTGCTGTCGTGCTTTTGCCCGTCGTGCTCTTTGCGAAGCGTTACGCAAGTACGGCGATCCCGGGTCGATGGCCCGGTTTGCGTGTGGCAGCATGGCCGGTAAAAGGGAGGATTTCGACATGGAAACGGTTTTTTTACCCCCGTTATTGCCCAGAGAAAAAAATGATGAGCGCGGGCATTGAGTCGCTGACGGATGTTGAGCTGCTGGCGCTGTTTTTACGCACCGGCACGCAGGGGAAATCAGTGATGACGCTTTCCCGCGACTTGCTGCAGCACTTCGGTTCGCTCTACGGGCTGCTCTCGGCGGATTATAAAGAGTTCTCAAACGTCAACGGCATAGGCGTGGCGAAATACGCGCAATTGAAAGGGATTGCCGAGCTGGCGCGGCGTTACTACAGCGTGCGGGTGCTGGAAGAGACGTCTTTGTTAAGCCCGGAACTGACCCGGGAATTTCTGCAAAGTCAGCTGACGGGGGAAGAGCGCGAGATCTTTATGGCGATCTTTCTGGATAACCAGAACCGGGTGTTGAAGCACAGCCGTCTTTTTTCCGGCACCATTAATCAGGTGGAAGTGCACCCGCGCGAGATTGTCCGCGAGGCAATTAAAGTGAATGCCGCCGCCGTGATCCTTGCACATAATCATCCTTCGGGTAGCGCTGAACCCAGCAAAGCGGATAGAATCATCACCGAAAGGGTGGTGAAGTGCTGTCAGTTCATGGATATTCGTGTGCTCGATCATCTGGTGATAGGCCGTGGAGAGTACGTTTCGTTCGCTGAACGGGGCTGGATTTAGACCTCTTTAGGCGATCCATCGGGATCTTTGTCTGTTCGGGACTTGAGCACATCGCCGAGTCAGCGTATACTACGCCACCTTTGAGAATCTCGGGTTTGGCATTTGGGCCTGGCAATCGAGAGTTCGCTTAGAACTACGCGATGACTGGGCTGTAAAGCCTGACGAGGCGCCAATACCCCATACGAAGCTCGAGCTAATTTGATTTTTGGAGAATAGACATGTCCCGAGTCTGCCAAGTTACTGGCAAGCGTCCGGTGACCGGTAACAACCGTTCCCACGCACTGAACGCGACTAAACGCCGTTTCCTGCCGAACCTGCACTCTCACCGTTTCTGGGTTGAGAGCGAAAAGCGTTTTGTCACCCTGCGTGTATCTGCTAAAGGTATGCGTGTTATTGATAAGAAAGGCATCGATACAGTTCTGTCCGAACTGCGTGCCCGTGGCGAAAAGTACTAAGTACTTAGAGGAAATAAATCATGGCTAAAGGTATTCGTGAGAAAATCAAGCTGGTTTCTTCTGCTGGTACAGGTCACTTCTACACCACCACGAAGAACAAACGTACTAAACCGGAAAAACTGGAACTGAAAAAATTCGATCCAGTTGTCCGTCAGCACGTACTGTACAAAGAAGCTAAAATCAAATAATTTTAGTCTCCTTGTATTGAAAAACCCCGCACCTGCGGGGTTTTTTGCATTCTGTGTATCTCAAAGGAGGAGCCATGCCTGAATTACCTGAGGTAGAAACCAGCCGACGTGGAATAGAACCGCATCTGGTCGGCGCAACCATTCTTCATGCCATCGTGCGCAACGGTCGCCTGCGCTGGCCGGTTTCCGATGAGATACATGCGTTGAGCGATAAACCCGTGCTCAGCGTTCAGCGCCGTGCCAAATATTTACTGCTGGAACTGCCTGACGGCTGGATCATCATCCACCTCGGCATGTCGGGTAGCCTGCGTATTCTTCCTGAAGAGTTACCGGCAGAAAAGCATGACCACGTCGACCTGGTGATGAGTAACGGTAAAGTGCTGCGCTACACTGACCCCAGACGCTTTGGTGCCTGGCTGTGGACGAAAGAGCTGGAAGGCCACAACGTGCTGGCCCATCTGGGACCAGAACCGCTAAGCGACGCGTTTAACGCCGATTACCTGCAACAGAAATGTGCGAAGAAGAAAACCGCTATCAAACCCTGGCTGATGGACAACAAGCTGGTGGTGGGGGTGGGCAATATCTACGCCAGTGAATCGCTGTTTGCCGCCGGGATCCATCCTGATCGGCTGGCCTCGTTGCTATCACGCGAGGAGTATGAATTGCTGGTGCGGGTGATTAAAGCGGTGCTGCTGCGTTCGATCGAGCAGGGCGGTACTACGCTGAAAGATTTCCTGCAAAGTGACGGCAAGCCCGGGTATTTTGCGCAGGAGCTGCAGGTCTATGGGCGTAAAGGTGAGCCGTGCCGGGTGTGTGGAACGCCAATTATCGCGTCGAAGCATGCGCAGCGCGCGACGTTTTATTGCCGTCAGTGCCAGAAGTAAAGTGCGATGGTTGCGTTGATCCCGGCTCGCGCTGCGCTTAGCCGGGCTACAGGTTTCCAGGCGTCTGCGGACTGATGGCCCGGACAAGGCGCGTCAAGCGCCGCCTCCGGGAAGAACGCCCTACAGCTTTTTCAGCAGTGCCTGATGCACGTTAGCTGGCAGGAAGTGGGAGACATCGCCCTGGTGGCGCGCCACCTCTTTCACCAGGGTGGACGAAATAAACGACCACTCTTTTGACGGCATTAGAAACACGCTTTCCAGGTCAGGCATCAGATGGCGATTCATGTGCGCCAGCTGCATCTCATACTCAAAATCTGCCACCGCGCGCAGGCCGCGAATCAAAATGTTCGCCTGCTGGTCACGCGCAAAATTGGCCATCAAATCGCTAAAGCCCGTCACCGTGACGTTAGGAATCTGTTTGGTTGCTTCCTGAGCCAGCGCCACGCGCTCATCAAGCGTAAACATCGGTTTTTTACTCGGGCTGGCGGCAATGGCCAGTACCACCTCATCGAACATGGTGGCAGCGCGGGTCACAATATCAATATGCCCGTTGGTAATGGGATCAAACGTACCGGGATAAATCGCTTTTGTGCTCATCGCTTACGTTTTCTCGCTGTAACCGTGGTTTAGCGCCCACAGTTCGGTGTATTTATTGAAAGTATACTGCGCATTGACCACCGCGAGCAGCCAGCCTTGTTTACCATCCAGCACGCCACCGCGCAGCAGCAGCGTTTTCAGGAACGCCCCCAGCGTATGGGTGAAAATACCCGTCAGCGATGCCTTCTTGCCCTTCTGATGGCGTTCTTGCGCCCAGGCGGTGGCGTAGTTCAATTGTTTGCGCTGAAAGCTGGCGAAATCGCGGCAGGTCAGGTGCAGCAGGTCGCCTTTGAGCTCGATAACTTTCGCACCCTGGGTTTCCAGTGATTCATGCACCAGATTGGCGTTGTACTGATAGCACTCGCGGGGATAGAGTCGCATCACCCGGTCGGGATACCAGCCGCTATGGCGCATAAAACGGCCGAGGAAGAAGTTACGCCGGGCAATGCTGTAAACCGCATCCGGCTGTGGGGCGTCGAGCACCGCGCGAATGGCCTGCGCCAGTTCCGGCGTGACGCGTTCGTCGGTGTCAATCATCAGCACATAGTCACCGCTGGCGAAGCGTTGCGCCTTCTGGCGCTGAATACCGTAGCCCTGCCAGTCGGTATCGGTGAAGACGTTGATGCCTGCCGCACGCGCCACATCGAGCGTGGCATCCTGGCTGCCGGAGTCGAGCAGAATGATTTCATCGGCCCAGGCGACGGATGCTAAGCAGTCTGGCAGCAGGTCTGCCGCGTTTTTGGCGATCATGACCACCGACAGGCGTTGAGACATTAATGGCTCCGCTGAGGCAAATACGGTTGCAGGAGTTGCAGCAGACGCGTCAGCGCGCCCTGGTTCTGATGCAGGACTTCAACGGCGTGGCGACCACACCATAAGCGGTAATCTTCATCGGTCAGTAAGGTGGATACCTCTTTAACCAGCGAGTCAGTACCGGTAACGGTAATCAGGCCGTCAGCTTCTTGCAGACGCGCGCAGATATCTTTGAAGTTAAAGGTATGTGGCCCCATCAGCACCGGCAGGGCGTGTGCTGCTGCTTCGAGCGGGTTGTGACCGCCGCGTTCCACGAGGCTACCGCCCACGAAGGCGATATCAGCAATGCCGTAAAGCATCATCAGCTCTCCCATGGTGTCGCCAATAACGAGCTGGGTGCTGCCAGACGGGATTTCGCCAGAACTGCGGGTAATAAAGCTAAAGCCACCCTTACGGGCCATGTCGCAGGCATCCGGGAAGCGTTCCGGGTGGCGCGGAGCCAGAATTAACAGCAAATCCGGGAATGTCTCCAGCAGCTTGCGATGCGCCTGCAGAATAATCGCTTCTTCGCCTTCGTGAGTACTGGTCGCAATCCACACTTTGCGACGCGGTGCCCACTGACGGCGCAAAGTAATCGCACGGGCGGCCAGTTCAGGGGTGACGGAAATATCAAATTTGAGGCTGCCGGTAACGGCGAGCTGGTTGCGTTTGAGGCCCAATTGCAGGAAACGGTCGCCATCTTCCTGGGTTTGTGCCGCCATCAGCGTGATTTTACTGAGTACGCGACGCATAAATTTGCCCAGCTTGCCGTAGCCTTTCGCTGAACGCTCTGACAGGCGGGCGTTGGCAATCACCAGCGGGATTTTGCGGGCATGCAGCGCGGAAATCATATTGGGCCACAGCTCAGTTTCCATCACGATCACCAGCTTCGGGCGGACCGTATTGAGGAAACGACGCATGGCGCAAGGCAGGTCATAGGGCAAATAGACATGATGCACATCTTTGCCAAAGGCGGACAGTGCGCGCTCTGAGCCCGTGGGTGTCATGGTGGTGACAGTGATCGGCAGCGTCGGGTAGCGGTGGCGTAATGCGCGGACCAGCGGAACGGCGGCCAGCGTTTCGCCTACGGAAACGGAATGCAGCAAAATACCGTCCGGCTTTACTTTATTACGACAAAAACCATAGCGTTCAGCCCAGCGTTTACGGTAAGCCGGGGCCTTGCGGCTGCGAAGCAAAAGCCGCAGCCACACCAGAGGCTGAATTAAGTAGAGCAGGATGGTATACAACAATTCCAAGCGATTATCCGTTTTTTAAGTTTCGGCGGGCAAATTCTAAGCATTTAGCCCGCTTAAAGCTATATCTTTGGCGCATTGATACTGCATCAGCGCTATAACGCGAATGCGGCACACACTACGCGGCATGGCGGTATTTTTTAATTCGGAAATAGCGGCGTCCCAGTCGCCAGCGTAAACGCAGTGAACTGGCATTGGTCCAAATCAGCCGCCAGATTCCACGCTCGAAAAACTCACTGATGATAATATGTTTTTTCGCATCATCTTTCATTTCATCGAAAGTATGAATAATGCCGAGCCCTTCTTTGGCGATTTGCCAGCGGCAGGCGGAGATATTGCGCGCCTTATCGGGATAACGTTTATTGATGGCGTCCAGCATCTCAAGAATTTTCATGTAATGGCGCGCTGATCGCATCAACGTATCGTCATTGTCCGGCTTGTGCGACACCGATTCTGAGTGAATGTAGTAGTCATAAAACGCTTCGCTGGTGTACTGCACGCGCTCGGCGGCCAGCAGCACTTCCGTGGTCCAGGGAATGTCCTGGTGGCGCAGTCCGGGTTCAAAATGAAAATTATGCTGAGTAATAAATTCCCGGCGATAGATATTCAGCCAGGTGACGTGCAAGAACTTGCGCGAATCGAGCGCCGTTTTCAGCCAGACGTGGCCGGGTAATACGGGTGTTGACGCTAAGCGATCTGGCGGGAAAATAGGGTGGCTTTCACGTTTTTTTTCATAAACATAACGGCCATTGCAGGTGGCGACATCCAGATTGCCTTTTTCCGCCATATCCAGCAGCGTGCGAAACATGCCAGGGTAGAGCTTATCGTCAATATCGGGGAAGGTCAGGTATTTGCCTTTTGCAATCGCGAGGCCGGAATTGCGCGCGACGGAAACGCCCTGGTTCTCTTGCTGAATCAACGTGACGTTCTGCATTCTGTCGCGCCAGGCGTCGATAACGGCAAGGCTGTCATCGGTTGAACCGTCGTTCACCAGGATCAGTTCATAGCTTTCAAGCTGCTGTTGTTCGATGCATTCAAAAAACTGTGCGAGGAATTTCCCGCCGTTGTACACCGCGACCACGATGCTCAGTAAAGGGTTTTGACTCATAAAAGATCCGGTATCGGTAATGGGCCAGTTAGTCTTTGCCTAACTGGCGATATTGCTGACAGATTGTCTCCACGCTGAATTTTTCCAGCGCAGCCTGCTCAATAATCGGCGGATTAGTGTAAATGCTTTGCATCGCCTGAGCCAGCGCAGGGCTATTCAACTCTGCAAGCCCTTGCGCCAGCGGGCCGGTCAGGATCTCAGGGATGCCGCCTGGACAGCGAGTGCTGGCAACGGGCGTGCCCAGAATCAAGGCTTCAATGACCACATTGCCAAGACCTTCGCTATCGGAGCTGAGCACCAGCATGCGTGCCTGTTTCATCCAGGAATGTGGGTTGCTTTGAAAGCCTTTAAACAGCACGCGATCGGCAACGCCCAGTTGCTCCGCCAGCGCGCGTAAACGCTGATCCTGTTCTGGCTTACCTTGACCGAGTAGTACTAACGGCGCGGCGATGTTACTCAGTGCATAGGCTTCAATCAGGCGGTCATGACGCTTTCCAAGGTGCAAGCGCCCGACGTGAATAATGTAATCCTGCCCGGCCATCTCGAAGGGAGCCTCGGCACTTGCGCGGATCGCGGCAATATCAAACGGGTTGTAGATGGTTTTCAACTGCGCAGGCTGGACGGTGAATTGTTCGACCAGGTCCTGCCCGACGGCGCTGGAGACGCTGACAATATTGCGCCCCTGATAAACACGTTTGATTTTTTGCTGTTTCAGCCAGCGGTCAAAGCCCGTCCGGTGACCAAGATAAGACGTTGAAAAGACACCATGCAGGCAGAACCACAGATTGTGCGAACGCAGGGCTTTACTGCACGACACGATACGGTCGGTTTTATGCAGGTTAGATAACACCAGGTCGAAACGCCCTGACTTCTCGGCGTCGATGACCGCATCGTCAAGCTGGCGCGCGCGACGAGATATTTCCGTCAGCTTGCGCCAGGGTTTACGGCATTTATCTGCGATAACCCGGTAATCCAGCCCCGCAGGCAGAGGGTATTCGCAGACGTCGCGCAGCGAAAAGAGTGACACCTCATCGCCCCAGCGTAAAAAGGTTTCTGCGAGTGTCAGAACGACTTTCTCGGCACCACCGCCCGGTAATCCATCAATGATAAACAGTATGCGCATGGTCATTTCACCAGCTTTTGATAAAGGGCGAGTAATTGCGTCGACAGACGCTCAGCTGTGCAGGACAAAATACGTTCACGGGCGTGTTGCCCTTCACTGGAGCCTAATGCGCGGGCAGGTAACGCCATAACGGCGTCTTGCAGTGCGGGGATATCCAGCGCATCGCACACGTAGCCATTTTGCCCCTGCACAATAAATTCCTGTCCACCGCAGCCGGTTGTGGTGATGACCGGCAAACCGCAGGCCATCGCTTCCAGAATCACATTGGGGAACGGATCGTAAAGGGTAGGCAGCAGCAGACCATCCGCCATTTGGTAGAACGGCAGCGTCTCTGTTTGCATACCAAAGAAATGCACCCGACTGACGCAGTTCAGCGATGCTGCCAGGGATTCGTAGCGCCGCTGGTCTTTATCTTTGCCGACGACGAAAAGGTGGCGGTCCGTAGGGGCGATAGCTCGGATCGCCCCATCCAGCCCCTTACGTTCAAAGCCCGAGCCGACATTCACCAGACAGGTCGCCTGCAGCGGAATCCCGTGCTGCTGGCGCAGGGCTGCAAAAGTCTCGTCATCCGGCGGCGTGAAACGCTGGTTATCAATGGCGTTATAAATGACGTGGATTTTGTCCGCCGGCAGGCCGAAATCCGCAATGATCTCCTGCTTTATCATCTCGGCGTTGCAAATGACGCCGCGCAGATGGTCATGCTGATACATTTCGCGTTCAGCATTCATCACATAGCGGTGATAGCGGTCAGCGAACAACAAGGCTTGTTTCCAGCCAGGCAGAATGCGCGCGCGTTGCTCCAGCCAGCGGCGGTGCACACCATCACCGGCGCGATACAGGTCGCAGCCCGGAATACGCTCGTGGCTTTGTACCAGGTCGAATTGCTTGCTTTCCCAGAGCGCTCTTGCCGCGTTGGCAAACCCGCGTTCACGGCTGATGCGGCCCCATTTTTTCGGGTTACAAATATGAATCTGCCAGTCCGGCTTCACCGGTCCCTGCCATTCGCGGGTGATGACGTTCAGTTCGAGATTGCTGCTATCGAGCGCTTCCAGCGCGCGGGAGACAAAGCGTTCCGCGCCGCCATCGGGGCGGTATTTCTGTCTTACCAGCGCCAGGCGAAATTTACTCATGCTAAAACCCTTCTTGCCGCAGCGATAACCTCTTCGGTAGGGATTAAATTCAAATAGCGTTCATCGGTGCGGGTATCAATCACGTCAGGATCGGGAAGCGGACCGTAATCGCCTGCCCAAATCACTTCTCCTTGCGCCTGCCACGGACGCCAGAAGGTCAGTTTAGACGGGCCAAACAGGGCAACCAGCGGCGTATTGAGCGCGGCGGCCATGTGCATAGGGACGGAATCAACGCCAATAAACAGGCGGGCGTGGTCAATTAGCGCGCCAAGCTGGCGCAGCGTCAGCTTACCAGCCAGCGAGACCAGACGCGCCTCCGGGCAGCCCTCGATAATGGTATCGACCATTTGTTTCTCTTTCGCATCCGGGCCCGAGGTGAGCACAACGGTGTAGCCGTCGGCAGAGAGCGCGTTAATTACCGCGCTCATACGATCCTCTTGCCAGCATTTAAAGAACCAGCGCGACGTCGGTTGCACGACGATATAACCGTCGGTTAATCCCTCTGGCAACAATGCCTTGCACGTCTGCCAGTCTGATTCGCTATAGCCCATTTTGGCCGGGGCATGTTGTTCATCTATACCCAGCGGTGCCAGAATGGAGAGATTTTGTTGGACCGTGTGCAGGCTGTTATGGCGCTCGGTAGAGGCGAGGTCGGTATGGCAAAAACGCCAGACGGGGTGGCGGCGTTTCGGGAAATCAAAACCGATGCGACGAGCGGCACCGGTAAAGCGGGTAACGATGGCGCTGCGCCATTGGTCGGCCAGATTTAGCACCAGATCGTATTGTTGCTTACGCAGAGTGCGTAGCAGTCCCCATTCCATCGCGATCAGATGCCGCTGCCCCTGTTTTTTCCATTTCCGGTCAATACCGTAAATGCGATGAATATCCGTGTTAGCGGCAAGCATATCCCGCGTCTCTTCATACAGCAAAACGTCGATTTTTGCGTCAGGATAGCGCTGGCTAAGTGTCTGAATCACGGGCGTAATCAGCAGCATATCGCCATGATGACGTAGCTTTATCACTAAAATGCGCGCAGGCATTTTGCTGTCGGAAGGTCGGGTTTCGGGCGTCATACGGTCTTCTTAATCCGATTACAAGCCTCTGATTCTAGGTTATCAGATGCATTGAGAGAAGCGTTGTATTGCTCTACCATGGCCGGATAACTAAGCCTGAGGACAAAGACGTGCAGAAACCCGCATTTCTTATCACGATCGATACAGAGGGTGACAACCTCTGGCAAAAAAATGACAGTATCACCACGGAAAATGCAAAGTATTTGCCGCGTTTTCAGGCTGTTTGTGAAAAGTATGGTTTCAAACCGGTTTATCTCACCAATTATGAAATGGCCGTCGACCCGTTCTTTATTGAGTTTGGCCAGAATGTGATTGCCCGGGGAACGGCAGAAATCGGCATGCACTTACACGCCTGGAACAGTCCGCCGGAGACGCCGCTCACCAATAACGACTGGCGCTACAAGCCCTACCTTATCGAGTATTCAGACGCGCTGATGCGGGAAAAAGTCGATTTTATGACCAAACTCCTGCAGGACACCTTCCAGACTAAAATGCGCAGCCACCGTGCCGGACGCTGGGCCTTTGATGAACGCTATGCGCACCTGTTGGTTGAATATGGCTATGAGGTGGATTGTTCTGTCACGCCGAAGGTGAACTGGAAGACCGCGAAAGGGGCGCCGCAAGGGACCGGGGGAACGGATTACCGCCATTTCCCGCTACAGGCCTATTTCCTGGATGAAAATGACATCAGCAAGCCCGGCAACTCTCCGCTGCTTGAGGTGCCAATGAGCATTCAGTTCAAGCACTCGGCGCTGATGAACAGCATCAAGCAGGGCTATGACAAGTTGCGCGGTAAGCTGCGTTCGCCTTCCGTTCACTGGCTGCGTCCAATGGGCGGCAATGTCGATTCCATGCAGCGCGTGGTGGAGCAGACGCTGGCGCAGGGCAACGATTATGTCGAGTACATGCTGCATTCTTCGGAATACATGCCTGGCGGTAGCCCAACGTTTAAAAATGAACAGGATATCGAGCGTCTTTATGATGATCTGGAGTCCTTCTTTACGTGGCTACAGCCACGCGTTCAGGGAATGACCCTGGCGCAATACTATCAGCAAAAAATTGCACAGCGCTAAACAGACAGGTTGAGTAGGAAACGATGGGTGCTCTTAAGCAATTCACGCGCAAAAAAAACGCGTTTTTCCGTAGCATTAAATTTGCGTTGATTAATCGTCGCTATCGCCACAAGGCCGCGCGGGCGCCATTTAATCCGCAGGCCGTGAAGCACCTGTTGTTGCTGCGCCTCGATGACAAAATCGGCGATATGGTGGTGACGACGGGCTGCGCACAGGCGCTGGCGGCACAGGGGTATCGTGTTTCGGTGCTAACGGGGCCTGTGTGCAAGCAAATTTTGGCCGGTGCGGATTACCTGGAAAACGTTCATCTCTATAAGCCACGCATGTCGCTGGCGGCGTTACAGGCCGAACGCTTTGATGCGGTTATTGATTTCGACGATGTGAATACCTATGAGCGTTTCAAACTACTGTCTGAACTGAATGTGGGTTGCGTCATTGGCTACAACAAAGAGCAGTACAAGCTTTTTGATCAGTCCATCGCTTTCTTTGATGCTACAAAGCATATTTCCGCGCGTTATCAGCAGGTGCTGAATTTATTCGGTATTACGGCTGACCATTACCGCTACCACGTGGCGGGAGACGAACAAGAGCGTGTGAAGGTGGCGCAACTGCTGGCGACCGAACCGCCGCACACCTGTTTTGTGGCGATCAACCCTTTTACCGGTTCCGAGGATAAAGATTTTTCGCGCGAGCAGGTTGTCAGCATCGTTGAGCATCTCAACGCGCTGCCTTATGTCGTTAAGGCGGTGATCATTGGTCAGAGCGCGAAAGTCAGCCAGCTCAATATTGATAACGCCCTGTATCTTAAGGAAGGTGCGATTTAATCGGTGGGGTTCAGTGGAGTCCTTAGCTGTATTAGCCTTACCTTAGCTGAGCTGTAT